>NZ_JASATH010000044.1:0-46093 GCF_038440215.1 Inquilinus sp. OTU3971
GATGATCAGCGCTGCGGCTCACCGGCGGCGCTGATCAGACGGCCGAGCGCCCGGAACAGCAGCTCGATCTCCTCGAACCGGCCGGAATCCTGGGTCATCGGCGGGCAGGACAGGAGGGTGACGCGCAGCACCCGGACGACGTCCTCCACATCGGTGCCCGGCCGCAGCTGGCCCGCCTTCACCGCCTCCCCGACCGCGTGACGAAGGCAGAGGTCGTAGGTCCGGTTGACGCGCTCGAGCGCAGCCACCGCCTCGTCGCCGAGCGTCGGCAGGTCGTGGCGCAGCCGCGACAGCGGGCTCCAGACATTGCGGTCGCGGTCGCCCCGGTTGAAGCGGTCGTAGTAGCGGCGCAGATCATCCAGCTGCATCGCCAGCCGCTCGGCGAAGGGGGCGCTGCCGGCCCGCCAGTAGCGTTCGATGCGGGATTCGGCGTTCGAGGCGATATCCTCGATCAGCTCCCGCATCAGCTGCTGCTTGCTGCCGAAGTGATGGTGGATGTTGGCGCGGGTGGTCCCGATCGCGGCGGCGATGTCGCCGAAGCTGAAGCCCTCATGCCCGCGCAGGACATAGAGCTCCGCGGCGACCGCTTTGATCCGGTCGCGCGTGCCGCCGGCGATATCGGCGCTGTCCTGACGTGCCATGTGGTGCGCGCCCTGTTCGACTGCTCCGAGGGCGTTGTGGGGCAAACGGCACGGCTTTGTACAGCCGGCGTCGCGTGACGCTGCCGGTGGTCAGCCCGGGCTATGCCCGGCCAGGCGCGGCAGCAGGCGGGCCCAGCCGACCAGACCGTCGCGAAACCGTTCCAGCCGGAAGAACTCGTTCGGCGAATGGTAGTCCTCGTCAGCGGTCGAGAAGCTGAAGAACACCGTCTCGATCCCCAGCACGCGGCGGAACACCGCGCCGATCGGGATGGTCGCGCCCATCGCCACCCGCAGCGGCGGCTGGCCGAACAGCTCGCCCAGCACCGACTCGGTCAACGCCAGGACCGGATGGTCGGCCGGGATGGCGAAGGCCGGCGAGCCCGGGCCGTGGCGGCGGATCTCCAGGCGACAGCCGGCCGGGGCGTGCCGGCGCAGATGCGCGTCGATCGCGGCGAAGACCCGCTCCGGGTCCTGGCCGGCGACCAGGCGGCAGGAGATCTTGGCACCGGCCTTGGCCGGGATCACCGTCTTGGTGCCGGGCCCGCCATAGCCGCCGGTGATGCCGTTCAGCTCCAGCGTCGGCTTCAGCCATTGCCGGACCAGCAGCTCCTCGGCCGAGGGCATCGGCTGCGGCGGCGCCGCGCCGATCGCCGCGAAATAGCCCTGCGGGTCGAAGCCGGAGGCCTGGATCGCCTCGATCAGCTTCGGGTTCGGCGGGGTGATGCCGTCGTGGAAGCCTTGGACCGCGACCTCGCCGGCCTCGTCATGCAGCGACGCCAGCAGCCGGGCTAGGGCTGGCAGCGGGTTGGGCGCGCTGCCGCCGTGCCGGCCGGAATGCAGGTCCTTGCCGGCGCCGTGCAGCTCCAGCTCCAGCGCCAGCATGCCGCGGCTGGCGACGGTGACGGTCGGCAGGTCGGGCCGCCACATCGCCCCATCGGCCGACAGCACCACATCGGCGGCCAGCCGCTTCGCCTCGGCCTCGACCAGCGCCTCGAGATGGGCGCTGCCACATTCCTCCTCGCCCTCATAGATGAACTTCAGGTTCACCGGCAGCCGGCCGTCGCGCTCCAGGAAGGCCTCGGCCACCAGGATCGGGATCAGCGACGGCCCCTTGTCGTCCGAGGCACCGCGGGCGTAGAGGCGGCCGTCGCGGATCTCCGGCACGAAGGGCGGCGAGGTCCACAGCTCCACCGGGTCGGGCGGTTGCACGTCGTAGTGGCCGTAGACCAGCACGGTCGGCGCACCCGGGGCGTGGCACCATTCCGCCACGACCGCGGGATGGCCCTCGGTCGGCAGGATCTCGACGCGCTCCAGCCCGGCCCGTTCCATGCGGTCGGCGACGAAGCGGGCCGCCCGCTCGACCTCCGGCTGGTAGGCGGGATCGGTGCTGACGCTCGGGATCGAGCAGTATTGCTTCAGCTCCTCGACAGACCGCTCGAACCGGTCCAGCAGCAGGGTTTCGATCGCGTTCATTTGCCCCCGTCCACGCTCAGCACCTGGCCGCTGATCCAGCCGGCCGAATCGGAGGCGAAGAACAGCACGGCATTGGCGATGTCGTCGACCGTGCCGAGCCGGCGCAGCGCGATCGAGCCCATCAGCCGGGCCTGGCCCGCCTCACCCATCGCCTCCCATTGCCGCTCGGTCGTCGGGTTGGAGCGGACGAAGCCGGGCGCGACATTGTTCACGGTGATGCCCCAGGGCCCCAACTCATGCGCCAGCTGCCGGGTCAGGCCGATCTGCCCGGCCTTGGCGCTGGCATAGGCCTGGATCCCGGTCAGGCTGATGCCCAGCCCGGCGCCGCTGGAGATGTTGACGATGCGGCCGCCGCCCTTGCGTTTCATGCCGGGCGCCACCGCCTGGGCGCACCAGAACGCGCCGGACAGGTTGACGTCGAAGATCGCCTGCCAGGCATCCGGCCCGATCTCCTCGATCGGCCGGCCGACCTGGCCGAGCACGCCGCCGGCATTGTTGACCAGCACGTCCACGGCGCCTGAAGCCGCCTCGGCCTCGGCCACCAGAGCCTGCACCGCGCCGCGGTCGGTGACGTCGACGGCGCGCACCGACCCTTGCGGTCCGATCAGCCGCCCGGTCTCGGCCAGCTCCTCCGCCAGCACGTCGCAGGCCCAGACCCGGGCGCCGCGCCCGGCGAAGGCGGCGGCGATGGCCCGGCCGAAGCCATGGGCGGCGCCGGTCACGATCACGGTCCGGCCGGTGAAGTCCTGGGTCACGAGAAGCCCTCCTGTAGGTTGGGTTCGCCGGGGAGAACCCAACAGAACCGCTCCGGTCGCACCATGTTGGGTTCGCGGCCGCGAACCCAACCTACGGGATCAGGCCGTCACGGCCTCCAGCTCGTCCAGCAGGGCCAGCGCCATCTCGCACCGCCCGGCCTCGATGTCGTGCACCAGCGCGATCAGCCGCGCCGTGATCGGGGTCGGCACGCCGTGCTGCGCCCCGATCTCGACGATCGGGCCGAGCTGGGCGTCGACCTCGGTCGGCCGGCGGCGCACCGCCAGGTCGCGCCAGATGCCGGAATGGCTTTTCGCGGATTTGCGGTTGTGCGCCACCATGTCGTCGAAGGATCGGGTGGTCGCCTCCGCCGGCGCGCCGGGACGGAAGGCCGTGGGGTCGAAGCCGTCGAACGCCTCGGGCCGGATCCCCTCCGCCGCGGCGACGGCGCCGACCTCCAGCCCCAGCCGGGTCAGCACCGGCCGGTATCGCGGCGCCGCCAGGACGTCGGCTATCGAGTCCGGCGTCACCGCCGTGGCGAACAAGAGCGCGCCGTAGATCAGCTTGCCCCAGAGATAGCCCCAGATGTTGTCGGTCAGCACCGCTTGCGGCTCGAACCGGCGCAGCAGGCTGTGCAGCTGCTCGATCCGCGGCGTGCGCTGGCCGTCCAGCTCGCCGGCCACGACCGCGCCGCGGCCGCCGTAGAGGATCACGCCGGGCTCGAGGTAGTCGGCGCCGAAATTGACGAAGCAGCCGAGGGTGCGGGCCTTGTCGACCTTTGCGGCGATCACCCGCTCGTTCAGCCCGTTCTGCAGCGAGGCGACATAGCCGCAGCGGGCCAGATGCGGCGCCGCGGCCTCGATCGCGGCGGCGGTGTGATGCGCCTTGACGCAGAGGAAGATGCGGTCGAATTCGCCCGTCACCGCGTCCGGCGTGACCGCGCGGGCCGGCACCGTGTATTCGGTGATGGGGCCGGTGATGCGCAGGCCGCGCTCGTTGATCGCCGCCACATGCTCCGCAACCTGGTCGACGAACAGCACGTCGACCCCGGCGCGCAGCAGGGCGGCGCCCACCGTGCCGCCGATGGCGCCGGCGCCCCAGACCAGGATCGGCGGGGTCTCTCTCATGCCCAGGGCCCTTCGATCAGGGCCTGGGTCTCGGCCACCGCCACGTCCCAGATCGCCTGCATCTCCTCGTCCGGGCGCTGGTAGTAGCCGCCGAAATTGCCGTCGCCGAGATAGCGCCGCACCGCCTCAGGGTCCATCACCCGCATCCGGGCGAAATCGATCATCGGCTTGCGCTGGGTCGGCAGCTCGACCCCGGCCAGCCGGGTCCAGGGGAAGTTCTCCATCCAGGAGGCGTGCGAGGCTTGGGCGTCGATCGCCTGCACCTTGGCCCAGGTCTCCGGCGCGTTCCACCAGTTGTGGAACTTCACCGCGGCGCCCGGATGGCTGGTCATCCATTCGGTCGCCACCGACTGGGCCGGCTGGTTGCCGCCATGGCCGTTGACGATCAGGATGCGGCGGAAGCCGGCGCGGTGCAGGCTGTCCAGGATGTCCTGCACCAGCCGGGCATAGGTCTCGACCCGCAGGCTGACCGTGCCGGGATAGGCCAGGAAATAGGGGGTGATGCCGTAGGCGACGACCGGGAACACCGGCACGCCCAGCGGCTCCGCCGCCTCGACCCCGACCCGCTCGCTGAGAATGCTGTCGACCGACAGGCTCAAGCCCGCATGCTGCTCGGTGCTGCCCAGCGGCAGCACGGCGCGGTCGTCACGCTGGAGCCAGGCCTCGACCTGGCTCCAGTTCATCTCGCTGATCTTCATGGCACGGCCTCCTGCGGTTCGGCGATGCCCTCGGCCTCGGGCGAGAGCAATGGGACGATCTGCTGGTCGACATCCACCGGGTCCGGGCTGTGCCGGTACTCGATCGCCCTGACCCCGGGGCGCAGCCGGGGCAGCACGCTCTCGGCACCGGTCGACAGCACCATGACGTCGGACTGGTCGATCACGGCGTCGAGCGCCGGCGTGCCCAGCGCGGCACCGGCGACCTGGCGGACATGCGGGGCGAAGCGCTGCACCCCGGATTTCATGATCGGCAGGAAATCGGCGAAGCGCGAGGCGATGCCCAGGCGGGCCAGCGGGTCCAGCCCGGCCAGGGCCCGCCGCGTCTCCTCCGACGGGATGAAGCGGATCGCCATCACCCGGCTGTCCGGCAGCAGCGCCGCGGCCTCGCGCTGGCGGTTGGGGAAGGTCACCACCAGCTCGGCCTCCGCCGCCCGGAGGCGCGCCGATTCGTCGCCACGCAGCTCGTCCATGGTCAGCGGCTGCACTGTTGTGCCGGGCGGCAGCCGGGATTGGATCGCAGCGGCATAGGCGCGGGTGGCGTCGCGGAACAGGCCGAGCATGACGACGCTGCGCGCCCGCCGCCGCGGGCGGCGTTGCGACAGGCGGGCCTGGACCATGCCGGTCAGGTCGGCCGGGGTCAGCCCGATCGCCACGGCGTCGTCGATCAGGTGGTCGAGCCGGCGCTGGATCTCGGCGATCTCGGTGCGGGGCCGCCGCCGCGGCTCGCCGCTTTCGGCGACGAAGCTGCCGCGGCCGCGGCGGGTCTCGATCAGCCCGGCCTCGCGCAGGCCGCGATAGACCAGGGCCACCGTCATCGGCGCCACCGCCAGCGAATCCGCCAGCTCGCGCACCGAGGGCAGCCGCTCGCCCGGGCTCAGCTCGCCGCAGGCGATGCCGTATTCGATCAGGCCCTTGACCTGGAGCCCGAGGGGCACCGGCAGCTCGCGGTCGATCTGCAGCTTCATAGAGCGGAATTCTCCTGTATCAGTCCACTAGCACACTCATTCGCGCGACGGCAACGCAGTTTCCGAATTGCGTCCAAGATGTTGCATTTGTTTCCGTATCAGGTGCATCCGACGTTGATTGACTCTCTCGCTGCCCTGGCGTTAGCGTACTAATACGCCAGAACACATGGCGACCCGGGAGGGCTTCAAACAACAGTGGAGGTCGCGATGAGGATGCTGCTGAAGGCAGCCGTGGCGGCGGTTTTGCTGGCAGGGACGAGCGCGGGGGCGCTGGCGGTCGAGCGCGGCGGCGAGATGCGGTACGGGCGCTACGCCGACAGCCTGTTCCTGGACCCGGTGCTGAACGACGCCAATGTCGACATCTGGATCCTGACCAATCTCTACGACACGCTGCTGCAGCCCTCGGCTGACGGGATGTCGGTGGAGCCCGGCCTGGCCACCGCCTGGAAGGTCTCCGACGACGGCCTGTCGGTCACCCTGACCCTGCGCGAGGGCGCCAAGTTCTCGGACGGCAAGCCGATCACGGCCGAGGACGTGAAATGGTCGCTGGACCGGGCGCGCAACCCGAAGAACGGCATCTGGAACAGCCTGATCGCCTCGATCGGCGAGGTCACGGTGCAGGACCCGACGACCGTGGTGCTGAAGCTGCAGCATCCGGACCCGACGATCATCGCCGCGCTGTCGACCTTCAACACCGCGATCCTGCCGAAGGCCGCCTTCGAGGCGACACCGGGCGCCACCGACGACGAGAAGGCGCATGCCTTCGCCGAGCACCCGGTCGGGTCCGGCCCCTTCATGTTCGACAAGTGGGAGCGCGGGTCGTCGATGCGGCTGGTGCGCAACCCCTACTATTGGAAGCCGGGCGAGGACGGTAAGCCCCTGCCCTATCTCGACGCGATCGATTTCGAGATCATCCCGGACGACGCCACCCGCATCCTGAAGCTGCAGTCGGGCGAGCTGGACGGCGCCGAGTTCATCCCCTATGCGCGGGTCGCCGAGTTGAAGGGCGATGCCGACCTGCAGATGCAGCTCTACCCGTCGACCCGGGTGCAGTACATCACCATGAATGTCCGGCCCAAGCTGACCGACGGCAGCGACAACCCGCTGGCCAATGAGAAGGTGCGGCAGGCGCTGAACTACGCCATCGACAAGGACGCGATCATCCAGATCGTCACCCACGGCGTCGGCACGCCGCAGACCTCCTTCATGTCGTCGACCACGCTGTACCATTCCGGCGACACGCCGCTGTACCCCTATGACGCCGCCAAGGCGAAGCAGCTGCTGCAGGAGGCCGGCTACGGCGACGGCTTCACCACCAAGGTCATGGCGATAGCGGGCAACCAGGACGAGCTCGGCATCGGCGCCGCGGTGCAGCAGATGTGGGCGGCGATCGGGGTGAAGCTGGAGATCGAGCAGCTCGACAACGCCACCCGGACTGACCGCTACCGCAAGGGCGACTTCTCGATGCGGATGTCGGCCTGGACCAACGACATCAACGACCCCAGCCAGATCACCTCCTACTTCGCCTATTCGCCGGTAATCGACGCCCTGCATTCGGGCTGGAAGAACCAGGAGGTGGACACGCTGTTCGAGGCCTCGCAGAAGGAGAGCGACGCCAAGAAGCGGGCCGAGGAATACGCGCAGATCCAGAAGATCTACGCCGAGTCCGGCCCGATCCTGTACCTGTATGAGACGCCCTATCCGGTGGCGCTGCGCAAGAACGTGCAGGGCTTCGTTCAGATCCCGCTCGGCAACAACATCTTCGCCGGGGCGTATCTGACGAAGTGATGCATCGCGGTCGAGATCAAACGAGCCGAGCCAGCCCTTCAAACCTCCCCCTCCCCTTGCGGGAGGGGGTTGGGGGAGGGGTTTGGCGCCGCCAGAACCAATGCGGGACGATCGCGTCGGCGTGGCCGCACGCCTTGATCACTCCGCGACCGCTCTCTTCGATCGACACCCCCTCCCCCTACCCCCTCCCGCGGGGGGAGGGGGAGAGTGGAAGGCAGGGGCCGGTCAGGCCGATGGAGTTCCGCCGAGACGGGAGACACCCCTCGTGCCGAACCTGAACCATGTGGCCAAGCGGCTGATCCAGCTGGTCCCGACCCTGTTCTTCGTGCTGGTGGTGATCTTCGTTCTGGTCCGGCTGCTGCCGGGCGACCCGACCAGCGCCATGCTGGGCGACCGCGCCACCGATGCCGACGTGGCGCGGCTGAACGCCCAGCTCGGCCTCGACCGGTCGATCCCGGCGCAGTTCCTGCTGTTCCTGCAGCGGATCGTCCAGGGCGATCTCGGCACATCGATCCACCTCAAGGTGCCGGTGATGCGCCTGATCCTGGAGCGGATGCCGGTGACCCTGGCGCTGACCGGCTTCGCCGCGCTGCTGGCCCTGCTGATGGCGGTGCCGCTGGCCTTCGTCGCCGCGATGCGGCGCGGGCGGGCGGCCGACACCGCCATCCGCGGCGCCTTCCAGATCGGGCTGTCGATGCCGATCTTCTATCTCGGCCTGGTGCTGCTGACCGTGTTCGCCGCCGGGCTGCGCTGGTTCCCGGTCGGCGGCTACGGCGACGACTGGGGCGACCGGATCTGGCACCTGTTCCTGCCGGCCCTGACCCTGGCGCTGAGCCTGTCCGCCGTGCTGATGCGCAACCTGCGGGCCTCGATCATCGAGGTGCTGGGCGCGGAATATGTCGACTTCGCCCGCTCCAAGGGCCTGGCGCCGAGGCTGGTGCTGGGCCGGCACGTGCTGCGCAACGCCCTGATCTCGACCGTCACCCTGTTCGGCCTGTCGGTCGGCACGCTGATCGGCGGCGCCGTGATCACTGAGACGGTGTTCGCCATCCCCGGCGCCGGCCGGCTGATGATCGACAGCATCTATGGCCGCGACTACCCGGTGGTGCAGGGGCTGACCCTGGCGATGGCGGTGCTGGTGTCGCTGGTGTTCCTGGCGACCGACCTGGTGCAGGCCGCGCTCGACCCGCGGGTGAAGGCGTGACCGCGATCGGCCTGGCCCCGGCCCACGCCCGGCGGCGCCCCTCCGCCGCCCTGGTCGCCGGCCTCGTCATCCTCGGCGTCAGCCTGGTCCTGGCGATCGCGCCCGGGCTGGTGGCGCCCTACGACCCGGCCGCCTTCGACTACCGCGCCCTGCTGCAGCCACCGAGCTGGGCCCATCCCTTCGGCACCGACAATTTCGGCCGCGACATCCTGAGCCGGGTGATCTGGGCCTATCGCCTGGACATGCAGATCGCGCTGTTCACCACCCTGTTCCCGGTGGTGTTCGGCACCGCGGTCGGGGCGCTGGTCGGCTATTACGGCGGGATCTGGGAGCCGATCTTCGGCCGCATCGTCGACGTGGTCATCACCTTCCCCTTCCTGGTGCTGGTGATCGCCATCGTCGCCGTGCTGGGGCCGGGGCTGTTCAACATGTACATCGCGGTCGGCGCCGTCGGCTGGGTGTTCTATGCCCGGCTGATCGCCGCCGAGATCAAGGTGCAGAACCGGCTGGACTATGCCGCCGCCGGGCGGGTGATGGGTTATGGCGACGCCCGCATCATCCTGCGCCACCTGCTGCCCAACACCCTCTCGCCGGTGCTGGTGTACTGGATGACCGACATGGCGCTGTCGATCCTGCTGGGCGCCAGCCTGGGCTATCTCGGCCTCGGCGCCCAGCCGCCGGCCGCCGAATGGGGCCTGCTGATCGCCGACGGCAAGAACTTCATGTCCCAGGCCTGGTGGATCACCATCTTCCCCGGCATCGCCATCGTCGTCACCGGCTTCGGCTTCAGCCTGCTGGGCGACGGCGTCGCCGACCTGCTGCGGCCCGATTCATGAGCGAGACGGTGCTGTCGATCCGCGGCCTGACCGCGACGTTTCCGGCTGGCGGGGGTGAGGCCGCGGCGGTGGCCGGCGTCGACCTGGACCTGCGCGCCGGCGAGGTGCTGGGGCTGGTCGGCGAATCCGGCTCGGGCAAGAGCGTCACCCTGCGCGCCGTGCTGGGCCTGGTGCGGCCGCCCGGCCGGGTCGGCGGCCGGGTGCTGTGGCAGGGCCGCGACCTGATGGCGCTGCCGGAGGCGGCGCTGCGCCGGGTGCGCGGCGGCGAGATCGCCATGATCTTCCAGGAGCCGATGACGGCGCTGAACCCGGTGCTGCCGATCGGGCTGCAGATCGACGAGAGCCTGCGCACGCACACCGATCTCGGCCGCCGGGCGCGGCGCGACCGGGCGCGCGAGCTCTTGGATCTGGTCGGCATCCCGGCCGCCGCCCGGCGGCTCGACGACTATCCGCACCAGTTCTCCGGCGGCATGCGCCAGCGGGCGATGATCGCCATCGCGCTGGCCTCGGAGCCGAAGCTGCTGCTGGCGGACGAGCCGACCACGGCGCTGGACGTCACCATCCAGGACCAGATCCTGACCCTGCTGCTGCAGCTGCGCGACCGGCTGGGGATGAGCGTGATCCTGGTGACCCACGATCTCGGCGTGGTGGCGCAGAGCTGCGACCGCATGGCGGTGATGTATGCCGGCCGGGTGGTGGAGACCGGGCCGGTCGCCGCCGTGTTCGAGCGGCCGCACCACGCCTACACGCTCGGCCTGCTCGGCTCGGTGCCGCGCGGCGGCGGGCCGCGGCTGCCGCTGCGGTCGATCGAGGGCGCGCCACCGCCCTTGACCGAGCGGCCGCCCGGCTGTGCCTTCGCCCCGCGCTGTGCCTTCGCCACGCCGCGCTGCCGGGCCGAGCGGCCGATGCTGGAGCCGGTGGGGCCGGACGCCGCGGTCGCCTGCTTCGAGAGCGCGCGCGTCGCCGCGGCGCCCCTCTTCTTCGACCAGGGCGCCGCATGAGCGCGCCGATCCTGGAGATCGCCGGGCTGACCAAGCGCTTCCGGCTGGAGCGCACGGTGGCCGACGCGCTGCGTCGGCGTCCCCACCCGGCGGTGCATGCCCTGAACGGCATCGACCTGTCGGTCAAGCGCGGCGAGACGCTGGGCATCGTCGGCGAATCCGGCAGCGGCAAATCCACCCTGGCCCGCTGCATCGTCCGGCTGATCGAACCGGACGAGGGCGCGCTGCGCTATGACGGCGTCGACATCCGGGCCCTGGAGGGGGCCGAGCGGCGCGCCTTCAACCGCCGGGTGCAGATGGTGTTCCAGGATCCGCGCGGCTCGCTGAACCCGCGCATGACGGTGCGCCAGACCCTGGCCGAGGCGCTGTCGGTGCACCGCATGCGCCCGAAGGCCCAGATCCCGGCCCGAATCGCCGAGCTCTTGGACCTGGTGCGGCTGCCGCGCGAGGCCGCCGACCGTTACCCGCATGAATTCTCCGGCGGCCAGCGCCAGCGCATCGGCATCGCCCGGGCACTGTCGGTGGAGCCGGAATGCCTGATCGCCGACGAGCTGGTCTCCGCCCTCGACGTCTCGGTCCAGGCCCAGGTGGTGAACCTGCTCTTGGAGCTGCAGCAGCGCCTGGGCCTGACCGTGCTGTTCGTGGCGCACGATCTGCGCCTGGTCCGCCACCTGTCGCACCGGGTGGCGGTGATGTATCTCGGCGGCATCGTCGAGACGGGGGAGACCGAGGCGCTGTTCGCGGCGCCGCAGCACCCCTACACCCAGGCCCTGCTGGCCGCGGCGCCCGATCTCGACCCCGCCCGGCGCCATCGCGTGCCGGCGGCGCGCGGCGAGCTGCCCAGCCCGGTCGACCTGCCCTCCGGCTGCCCGTTCCACCCGCGCTGCCCGCACGCCTTCGACCGTTGCCGGGTGGAGGCGCCGCTGCCGCGCCCGACCGACACCGGCACCGCCGCCTGCCATTTGCTGGACCGGGCGCCCGCCGCCGCGCCGCTGCCGCACAAGGAAGCCGCCCATGGGCTATGACCGCTTCGCCGAGGAATCCGGCCGGCTGAACGACGTGCTGAACGCCGTCAACCTGCTGGTCTGGGATGCCCGCACCCAGATGCCGGCCGGCGGCACTGCGGCGCGCGGCCGGCAGATCGCCACGCTGACGGCGCTGGCCCGGCAGATCGCGACCGGCCCGGCGATGCGCGACGCCCTGGCCGCGGCCCGCGACGCGGTGGCGGACGAGCCCGAGGGCAGCCGGCGCCGCCGCGCCGTGGCCGCGATGCAGGAGGGCATCGCCGCGCTGGACCGCATTCCCGAGCCGCTGCTGCACGAGGCGGCGCTGCTGAAGACCGAGGCGCAGGCCGCCTGGGCCGCGGCGCGAGCGCGCTCCGACTTCCCGGCCTTCCGGCCGTATCTCGAGCGCAGCTTCGCGCTGCAGCGCCGGATCGCCGATGCGCTGGGCTGGTCCGACCATCCCTATGACGCGCTGGTGGCGCAGTACGAGCCGGGCATGACCCTGGCCCGGTTGCGGCCGCTCTTCGCCACGCTGCGGGACCGCCTGCTGCCGCTGATGCAGCGGGTGCTGGACCGGCCGCCGCCGCGGCGCGACTTCCTGGACCGCGACTATCCGGTGGACCGGCAGAAGGCCTTCGCCCGGACGCTGACCGAGCGGGTCGGCTTCGACTACGGCCATGGCCGGCTGGACGAGACGGTGCATCCGTTCGAGATCTCCTTCACCCGCGACGATGTCCGCATCACCGCGCGCTACCGGCCGAACTCCCTGCCGGCCGGGCTGTTCGCGGCGCTGCACGAGGCCGGGCACGGGATGTACGAACAGGGCATCGACCCGGAGATCGGCCGGTCGGCGCTGGCGACCGACATCGTCAACCTCTACGCCGTCGGCGGCGCCAGCTTCGGCCTGCATGAATCCCAGTCGCGGCTGTGGGAGAACCGGGTCGGCCGGTCGCGCCGCTTCTGGGAGCTGAATTTCGGCCTGCTGCGCGATGCCTTCCCGGAGCAGCTCGCCGATGTCTCGGCCGCGGAGTTCTGGCAGGCGGTCAACCTGATCCGGCCCGGGCTGATCCGGGTCGAGGCGGACGAGCTGACCTACGACCTGCACATCATGCTGCGGGTCGAGCTGGAGGCCGCGGTGATCGCCGGCGACCTCGCCGTCGCCGACCTGCCCGCCGCCTGGGCCGAGCGGATGCGGGCCGATCTCGGCCTGGAGGTGCCGGACGACGCCCGCGGCGTGCTGCAGGACGTGCATTGGTCGACCGGCTATGTCGGGTCGTTCCCGACCTACACGCTGGGCAACGTCATGGCGTCGCAGTTGTTCGCGGCGGCGGAGCGGGACCCGGCGGTGGCGGCCGGGCTGGAGGCCGGCGACTATGCGCCGCTGCGGCTCTGGCTGAACCGCGCGGTGCACCGCCACGGCCGGTCGCGCACGCCGGAGGAGATCCTGCAGGCGGCCACCGGGCGCGGCCTCGACCCCACCCCCTACCTGGCCTATCTCGAGGCCAAGTACCCGATCGCCGGCGCGGGCTGATACGAAGAGAGCCCGGCCCGAAGCGTGGTGGGGGAAGCTCCGGACCGGGCCGGGCGCCGTGATCGACGAGGCACCTGGAGATCAGCTTGAACCGAAGGGCGCGGCCCATCCAGGGTTGCCGGCCCCCCTATTTGAACGCCGCCGACGGAACTGCTGTCCGCCCGCTGCCGTTCCGTTTCCGAGGCAGCGAGGAGGACAGCATGACGACGCCCCGCAAGCCCATCGACGAGCAGCCGCCGCGGGACCGGAAGGCGGCCAGCCGGAAGGTCGACGAGGCCTCGAACCAGAGCATGGATGCGAGCGACCCGCCATCCTTCAACCCGGGCACCGCCGGTGCCGGGGAGGATCGCCGCTCGGCCCCGGCGAAGCCCAAGCAGCGGCGCTGAGTCGCCTTGCCGATCCGTAAGTGGACAGGCGAGGCCGACCGTGGCCGGATCACGGTCGCGCCGCCCGTCAGCAGCCGGCGCCGTGCCCGGCCCGGCCTCCCCCCAAGGACATGACCCGGGCCGGGCGCTCCGTCTTCCTCATCAGCGCCCCGACCGCAGCCGCCAGCTTCGCAGCTCGAACGGCTCGAAGTCGTGCGCCCGGTCTCGCTCCGCGGGCTCCTCCAGCAGCGACACCGCCTCACCCAGGCGCCAACCCTCCGGCACGGTGATCGACAGCGGACCACGGGCGCCGGCCGGCTCGTAGAGGCGCAGCACCAGCCCGTCGCCCTCCTCCGCCGGCTTCAGCGCGGCGAGCCCGGCCCTGACGCCGGAAACCATCAGCGGCGTGTGCAGCCCGGCGGCGAGGTTGCGCGCCGGCAGCGCCAGCAGCTTCTGGTTCAGGTCCTCCGCCGCCTCGCGCACCCCGCCCTCATGCCAGTCGCCCGCATGCGGCAGGATCGCATAGGTGAACTCCTGCACGCCTTCGTCGGCCAGCGGGTCGGGATAGATCGGCGCCCGCAGCAGGCTGAGGCCGAGCACATTGCCGAGGGCACTGTGGCCGTACTTACCGTCATTCAGCAGGGCGACGCCGAAGCCCGGCTCCGACAGGTCGGCGAAGCGGTGGCCCGGCACCTCGAACTTGGCCTGGTCCCAGGAGGTGTTGCGGTGGGTCGGCCGCCGCACCACGCCGAAGGCGCATTCGAAGCTCGCCGTCTCGGCCCGCACCGCCACCGGCACCAGGGCGCGCAGCAGCACCCGCCGGTCGTGCCAGTCGAGCCGGGTGTGGATGTCGAGCTGCGGTGAATTGGCCCACAGCGTCAGGGTCTGGGTGATGGTCGAGTCGCGGAACCGGCGGACCAGCCGCAGCGCCGCCCGGTCCGGCCCGTCCTCGACCAGCTCCGACGACTCCAGCCCGGTCAGCTCGAAGCCTTGGCGGTCGTAGTCGGCCTCGATGTCCCAGGCGTCCCAGCTGCGCGGCTTGTCGGCCGGGGTGAGCCACAGCTGGTTGCCGCGCCCGGTCAGCGCATCGCGGCCGGTCGGCTTGTGCAGCAGGCGCGTGATGGTGCCGTCGGCGCCGATCTCCGCCCGCAAAAAACGGTTCTCGAGATGGCTGCCCGTGGCCGACCACCCCGCCGAGAGCCCGGGTGCCGGCTGCAGCGCCGCCCGGTCGAGCACGACGATGCCGAGCGGCGGGACCGTGAGATCAGGCGCGACGGCCTCTCCTTCCAGCTCCAGCCGCAGCGGGCGCGGCGACAGGTCGGGGTTCACCACCACCAGCGCGTCGGCGGTGCCGCCCGCCGGCAGGGCGGCGGCGATCGCCGCCATCGCCTCGGCCTGGCGGTCGAGCCCGGCGTCGCGCGCCGCCGCCAGCTCGCGCTCCGCATCCTCATAGACCTCGCGGATGCTGGAGCCGGGTAGGATGTCGTGGAACTGGTTCTTCAGCAGGCCGCGCCAGGCGGGCTCCAGGCTGCCGAAGGCGGGGCCGCCGAGCAGCGTCGCCAGGCTGCCGGCGACCTCGGCCGTGATCAGCGCCCGCTCGGCCTGCCGGTTCAGGCGCTTGGTGCGGCCCTGGCTGGTCAGGGTGCCGCGGTGCAGCTCGAGATAGATCTCGCCGAGCCAGACCGGCAGCTCTGCCGCGCGCTCGCGGATGCGACCGAAGAACTCCTCGACCCGGGCCGGGTGCAGCTCCGGCAGCGCCGGGAAATCCGTCAACTGGGCCTGGCGCTCCAGCATCTCCGGCGTCACCCCGCCGCCGCCGTCGCCGAAGCCGACCGCGAGCAGGCTTTCGTCATGCGCCGTCTTGCCCCGGAAGTTGCGCCAGGTCGGCAGCACGCAATCGGCCCGGATGGTGCCGTTGTAGCCCTGGATCGGGTTGTCGAAGGTGTGGGCCAGGACCCGGCTGCCGTCGAGGCCTTCCCAGTGGAACAGGTCATAGGGGAAGCGGTTGGTCTCCGACCAGTTCACCTTGATGGTGAAGAAGCTGTCCATGCCGCCCTGGCGCAGGATCTGCGGCAAGGCGGGCGAGAAGCCGAAGCAGTCGGGCAGCCAGCAGACGGTATGCCGGCGGCCGAAGACGCGCTCGAAATAGCGCTGGCCGTACAGCGCCTGGCGCACCAGGCTCTCGCCGGTCGGCATGTTGGTGTCGGGCTCGACCCACAGCCCGCCGATCGTCTCCCAGCGCCCCTCCGCCGCCCGCTCGCGGATCTGGGCAAAGAGGTCCGGGTCGTCCGCCTCGACCTGGGCGTAATAGGCCGCGGTCGACTGGTTGAAGACGAAGTCCGGGAACCGCTCCATCAGCCGCAGCGCGGTGTGGAAGGTGCGCCGGGCCTTGCGCCTTGTCTCGGCATAGGGCCACAGCCAGGCCAGGTCGATATGGGCGTGGCCGGTGATCGCCAGGCGACCCTGTGGCGGGAAGCGCTGCTTCAGCCCCCGCAGCGCCACCACCAGCCCGTCATGCGCCGCGACGGCCGAGGCCCGCTCCGCCTCGCCCAGCGCCGGCGGCCGGGGGTCGAGCGGCGGTAGGCGCCAGATCGCCTGCTGCTGCGGCAGCGGCGCGGTGCGGGCGAGATAGGCGCCGGTCGCCGACGGCCAGTCGAGCGACCGCATGGCCGCCTCGGCCGCCGCCAGCAGATGCGGCACCGCCTCGTGCTCCGCCAGCGCCGTCGCCGTCTCCCACACCTGGCGCAGCAGCAGCGCCAGGCGGTGCACCGCCGGGTCGATCCAGACCAGCCGGGCCTCGGCCAGGCGGGGGTGATGCACCGGCTGGCCGAAGGGCAGGCGCGGCACGCTTTCGGTCTCGATCCGGATCCGGCGGGCGCGCAGCGGGAATTCGCGGTGATTGACGTCGAGGCCGAAGCGGGTCGTTCCGGTGCCGTCCTCATGCAGCGTCAGCAGGCTTTCGCCGCCGACATCGAGATGAAGCCTGGTCTCGTCCAGCGGCCAGGCGGCCGGAACCTCGGCCTCGGCGGTGAAGGCGAGTACGCCTTCCCGGTGCGGCCAGGGATCGCCGAGCGACAATGGACGGCCGTCGCAACGCCATTCCCCGATCGGCTCGTTCGCCCGCTCCCGCCAGCACAGGATCTCGGCGATGCGGGCGTCCAGGCGATGCAGGCGCTGGGCGATGGACAGGCTCATTCCGATCTCTCCGATGGGCAAGGACGGGACGGCGATGCCGCCTGCGGGATCTGGGGAGACGTGATTCGCCTCCTAGTTACCGCATTCCGCCGCCGGAGGCACGGGGCCGCGATAAAATCGGCCGCGTGCGAAGCCTCACCGCAGGGTTTCGGGTCGCTTGGATTTTACAGATTTTAATCCTCATCTTGTCGATTGTTTTGCAATGCAAAAAAGGTTTCCTGTTTCCATGAGAGTGATGATAGCTTATCCGAACTTGGTTTCGGGTTCATGCACAGGCGGTCGTCGTAACACCGTCGCGCCGCCGGAGAGGATCCCACGATCCGGACACCGGCGGGCCAGGGGGAGCGCAACGTCCCGGAAGGTTTCGGTTCGGACGATGTGCCCCCTGATGACCGCGCCGCCGGGTTCCGGCGGCCGGACGACAGCTTGGATGAGGAGCAGGCGTTATGGCCCAGGACCAGATCCTGTTCGACGCGACCCGGCTGGTGCGCCGATCCGGCAGCGCCACGCCGACCGGCGTCGACCGGGTGGAGCTGACCTATGGCCGGCATATGCTGGATCGCTATCCGGGCGACGTCCAGTTCATCGCTCGCTGGCGCTCGCGCTACTGGCAGCTCTCGACCCCCGCCTTCGCCCAGTTCATCGCCAGCCGGCTCGAGCGCTGGAGCTTCGGCGCCCACCGCATCCGCGGCAGCGAGGCGGACCGGATCGCGCGCTTCATCGGCGTGCCGGCGGAGCAGTTCAGCCACGGCCACGCAGCGGCCCTGCCGGCCCCGGCGCCGCGGCCGTCGGCGCCCCTGCTGCAATTCGGCATGGACGCCCTGCTCGGCGCCCGCGGGCTGCTGTCGCGCATGATCAGCATCAGCGCCCGGCGGCAGCAGGCGATCTACGTCAACGTCTCGCATGAGGGGCTGCACCAGCCGGCAACGCTGCAGCGCCTGGTGGCGCGCCGCAAGCTGGCGCCGATCTACCTGGTGCACGACCTGATCCCGATCGACCATCCGGAATATGTCCGCCCCGGCTATGCCGCGCGGCACGTCGCCCGGATCGAGGCGATCTCGACCACCGCCGCCGCCACCATCGTCAACTCGCAGCAGACCAAGCGCGACCTGCTGAAGCATGTCGAGCGCCACCATGGCGGCATGGACGATGTCTTCGTCGCGCCGCTCGGGGTCGACCGCCGCTTCGCGCCGCAGAAGCTCAACGACCTGGAGAGCGAGCCCTATTTCCTGATCATCGGCACCATCGAGCCGCGCAAGAACCACCTGTTCATGCTGCAGGTCTGGCGCGCTCTGGTGCAGAAGCTGGGCAAGGACGCGCCGAAGCTGGTGATCGTCGGCCGCCGCGGCTGGGAGAACGAGAACGTCATCGACATGATCGAGCGCTGCGAGCAGATCTCGGACCATGTCATCGAATGCGGCCGCGTGCCCGACGCGGTGCTGCACCGCCTGATGATCGGCGCCCGGGCCGTGCTGTTCCCGTCCTTCGCCGAGGGCTACGGTCTGCCGCTGGTCGAAGGCCTGTCCTGCTCGATGCCGGTGATCTGCTCCGACCTGCCGGTGTTCCACGAGCTGGGCAGCGGCATCCCGGAATATCTCGACCCGCTGGACGGCCCCGGCTGGATGGACATGATCATGGAATACGCCAGGCCGAACTCGCCGCGCCGCCAGGCGCAGATGGCGCGGCTGGCGCGTTTCAAGGCGCCGACCTGGGACCGGCACTTCAACATCTTCGACGACGTCGTCGAAGATGTGCGCCGGAAATACAGCATCTGCTGAGGTTCTGAGGCGGGATCACATCCCCCGGAACAGGGCCGCGACGATCGCCTCCGGCGCGTCCTCCTGCATGAGATGGCCGGACTCCGGCACGCGGGTCAGCGCGCCGCCGGTCAGCTTCGCCGCCAGGCGCTCGCCCTGGGCGATCGGGATCCAGCGGTCCTCTTCGCCCCACAGGATCTCGACCGGCCACTCCATCGGGCCGTAGGACGGCTCGATCTCCTCGAGGTAGCGGTCGTGCATCTGCGCGATCTGCCGGTAGAAGGCGGGGCGCCCCACCTCGCCCTGCCAGGGCCGCATGTGGATCGCCATCGCCTCCTCGGTCAGCGGATTGCGCGCCGCGCCCTGGATATAGACCCGCAGCAGGGCGTCATGGGCGTAGTCCGGCAGCCCGGCGAAGGCCTGCTCATGCGCGGCGACATGGTGGAAGAAGGGGGAGCCGGATGGCGGCAGCGCCACCGGATCGACCAGGGTCAGTCGCCGGTAGCGGCAGCCTTCGAGATAATGGGCCCGCAGCGCGGTCATGCCGCCGAAATCATGGGCCAGCACCTCCGGCTGCTCCAGCCCCCATTCGCGCAGCAGGGTGGCGAACAGCAGGGTCTGCACGGCCGGGGACACGTCCTGCCCGTCGCGCTGCTCCGATTGCCCGTAGCCCAGCAGGTCGAAGAGGTAGACCCGCCGCCGGGTCGCGGCCAGCGGCGCGATCCGGCGCCAGACCTGGGACGAGAACGGCGTGCCGTGCAGCAGCACGAGCGGCGGCCCGTCGCCGAACGTGCCCCAGGCCACGCCCTGGCCGCGGAAGGCGAAGCGCCGATCGAGGGTCAGCATGGACCATCTCCAGGAAGCCGCTGCTCCTGCCAGGACGGTCGGTGCCGGCAATAAGTTCCCGACGCCGATGTGCTGACCGCAGGATCAGGCGTCGCGATCGCCACCGGCCAGCCAGGAGCGGATGAAGCGGTTGATCCGCTCCGGCCGCCACTGGACCGGAGCGATGCCCTCGCCGCCTGGCCGAGCCGCGGCGCGGCCGCAATCCAGGATCATGAAATCGGTGCGCCGCTCGCGCTCCGGATCGACCTCGGCCAGCACCGGCGCGTGGTCGCCGTAGAAGGCCAGCAGCACCCGCTCCGCCGCCACGTCGAAATGCGCCGCCAGCCGGGCCAGCATCGCATCGGCGTGGCCGATATGGTGCAGGTACTGCGGCAAGGGCTCGTCCAGGCCCGGCACCCGGCCCGGGCGGAAGGGGTCGTGCGCCTCCATGGTGACGCAGACCAGGAACAGCCTGACCCCGTCGTCCCCCGCCCGCCGCAGCTCGTCCTCGATCACCCCGGCCACCGCGGCGTCGGAGATGTAGTAGCCGCTGCGCTCGGCATCCGGCAGGTCGCGCCGGCCGATGAAGCGCTCGAAGCCCAGCGCTGGAATGGCCTCGTTGCGGCGGAAGAAGCGCTCGTCATAGGGATGCAGGAACACGGAGCGCCAGCCCTGGTCGCGCAGCGCCGCCGCCAGCGAAGCCGGGGCGAAGCGCCGCGGCCGCAGATAGGGGTGAAGCCCGTCGAAGGACTGCTCCGCCGCGCCGAGCCCGGTGATCGCCGCGATCTCCGGCCGCAGCGTGTAGGCGCCGAAGCACGGCACCTCGAGCAGGCCGTGCGCCACGGCGCGGGGCCGGAGCCGGTCGAACTCCGGCAGCTCCGTCGCGATGCCGATGCGGCGCAGATCCATGAAGGATTCGGACTGCACCACGACCACGGCGTCGACATCCGCGCCGGGTGCGGGCGGCGGCATTTCAGGCAGGGGCCGCCGGCCCTCGCTCCGCCAGCGCAGCCAGGCGGTCGGCAGCGACAGCGCCAGGCCGAAGCGCCGGACCGTGTCGCGCGGGTCGCAGGGATCGGCGAAGGTCAGGGCCCGCGGCCAGGGGACGGCGAAGGCCGCGAGGCCGAGCAGCGCCGCCTCGGCCGCCAGCAGCGCCAGCTGTACCGGGACGGGAATGCTGCGAGGCTCGATCCCGACCCAGACCGCGATCACCGCGACCAGCAGCGCGGCGCCGCCGACCAGGGCCAGGCCCTCGCGCCGCTCGATGTAGAACAGGCTCGGGTGGCGCAGCATCGGCAGGATGAAGGCGAAGTCCGAGAACACCAGCGGCTCGTAGAGGCTGCGCCGCTTGGCGTTCGAGATCGCCACCAGGACGGCGAGGGTGACCAGGCTGGCGACCAGCGCGAACCAGAAGCGGCCGAACAGGCCGAGCCAGGCGCCGAGCAGCAGCAGGAAGACGACCGCCCGGCCGGGGATGGCGGCGCGGCTGCCGCCGAACATCCCCCGCCGCGGCCGGGCCAGGGCGTCCACCGCCTCCCAGGCGACGGCGCCGCCGGCCAGGCCGATCAGCTCAGGCACGACCGGCATGACGCCGCCTCCCCCCGCGGCGACGATCAGCCGCCCGACACCACCGTGGTCGCCGGGGTGCCGACCGAGATCGCGCCGCGCACCACCGACAGGAACTTCAGGAACTCGACCGACGATGCGGTACCGACATAGATCATGTCGCGGGGGCGCACCGGGAACTGCTGGGCGTAGAAGAAGCCGCGCGGATCCTCGAAGCTGAGGCGATAGACCACCGGCACCGGCTGCCGCGAGGCGAGCAGCGGCGAGGTCGGCCGCATCGACTGGAACACCGGCCGCGATTCGAAGCGGAAGATGAAGACGGCGCTGGCATCGGCGGCGTTCGGCGCCAGCCCGCCGGACCGGCCCACCGCCTGGGCCAAGGTGAACGGATCCTGGTCGATCGGCAGCTCGCCGGAGCTGCTGACCGCGCCCAGCGCTGTGTACGTCTGCGGCCGGCGGGTGATGTAGATGGTGTCGTCGGGCTGGATGTAGATGTTCTCGGTCGGGTTCTGCAGGATGGTGGGAAGGCCGACCGTTTCCGACGCCCCGGCCCGGGTCAGGGTGATGAAGGTCTCGGCCGGCTGCGACCGGATGCCGCCGCCCTGGGCGACGACGTCGAGCAGCCTTTCGCCCCGGATGTTGAGCGGCACCCGCGCCGCGCCGGTCTGGTCGCCCAGCACCGAGGCCGAGGCGGAGCTCGATTCCGGCACCGTGACGATCACCTGCGGCTGGCTGGCCTGGCTGGTCAGCGCCTTCTCGATCGCATCGGCGACCTGGGTCGGAGTGCGGCCGATGGCACGGATCGGCGTCGCCGCATAGGGCACCGAGATGTTGCCGCGCTGGTCGACGACCTGGGGCGGCAAGGTGACGCTGTGCGCTCCGTCGGCGCCGGTCGGGGCCACGGCGCCGCCGCCGGCGGCGAACAGACCGGTGCCCGCCTCCCAGATCGACACCGAGACGGTGTCGCCGATGCCGATCTGCTGCGACGGCGCCGGCGCATTGTCGCCGAAGCGCTGCATCAGGCTGGGCCGCGGCGCCCGGCTGAACGCCGCGATCGTGGTCTCATTGAGATCGACGATGGCGTAGCGGGTGTCGACCTCCTTGGCCACCTCCGCAGCCGACGCCTTCTCGCCCGACGCCAGAATCTGGCCCGCCAGGGGACCGTTGCTCGGCAGCTCGCCACAGGCGGGGAGCGCGAGAACGGCAGGAACGAGCCAAGCCAGTCGCCAGGTCATGGATCCGTCGTCTCTCAGCTGTGCGCCGTGGCGCGAATGCTTGGGTGCATATCAGATTTCAAACGCGAAAGCCAATGCTGCGTGCGCTCGCATTTTCACATTTGAGTCTCGAAACCAAGGCACGGCGCGGCATCCAGGATTGCGAACCTCAAATTTCGGTTTTCATAGACGTCTTTAGGTTTTATATCTATAGGGGCACGCCAAATCTCTGATGGCGGTGCGGTCGTAGCTGTGTTGCGATACAGCGCACCGCCATCGGGGTGTCGGAGCCTTCGCTTCGAGTCGCAGGACAGCAGGACCACGCCGTGACGTCTCAGACCATCATGATCGACGGCTACAATCTCGGCCTCGAAACCGGCACCGGGGTGGCCACCTATGCCCGCAACCTGAGCTACGAGCTGCACAATCTCGGCTACCGCACCGAGGTGCTGTATGGCGGCAAGGCGGCGCCGAGCACTCAGCAGCTGTTGCGCGAGATCGCCTTCTTCGACCCCACCAATGTCGGCGAGCCGTCGCGCTGGCTGGAGTTCCTGCGCTACGTCAACGAGCTGATCCATTCGCCGGCGGGGGTGCGGGCCAAGCCGGTGCCGATCACCGGCAAGGTGATCGCCAGGACCTACCGGTCGCGGATGCCGTATTACGACCAGATCAGCTCGGTGCCGGACCTGTGGAACCGCGCCTACCGGCACTTCGCCATCTACCGCAACCGGATGACGGTGACGCTGCGCGACACGCCGCAGTTGATGCACTGGACCTATCCGCTGCCGCTGCGCATGGCCGGCGCCCGCAACATCTACACCATCCACGACCTGGTGCCGCTGCGGCTGCCCTACACCACGCTCGACAACAAGCGCCGCTACCACCGGCTGGTGCGGATGCTGCTGCGCAAGGCCGACCACATCGTCACGGTGTCGGAGACCTCGAAGCGCGACATCGTCGACCTGTTCGGCTTTCCCGAGGAGCGCATCACCAACACCTACCAGGCGGTCGACATCCCGGCGAAATACGCCGAGAAGCCGGAGGAGGCGGTCAAGCGCGAGGTCGAGGGCACCTTCAACCTGACCCACAAGGGCTACCTGCTCTATTTCGGCGCGATCGAGCCGAAGAAGAACATCGGCCGGCTGATCGAGGGCTACCTGGCCAGCCAGATCAAGACGCCGCTGGTGATCATCGGCAAGATGGCCTGGAAGACCGACCAGGAGCTGAAGCTGCTGAACGATTCGACCATCCGCTACCTGGAGCAGGTCGACACCTTGACCTTCACCCGCAACCGGGTGCTGCGCATCGACTACGCCCCCTTCCCGCTGCTGGTCAGCCTGATCCGCGGCGCCAAGGCGGTGACCTTCCCGTCGCTGTATGAAGGCTTCGGCCTGCCGGTGCTGGAGGCGATGCGCCTGGGCACGCCGGTGCTGGCCTCGACCGAAGGCGCGCTGCCGGAGGTCGCCGGCGACGCGGCGCTGCTGGTCGACCCCTACGACACCCATGCGCTGGCGGACGCGATCCGCGAGCTCGACGGCAATGCCGAGCTGCGCGGCGATCTGGCGCAGCGCGGCGCCCGGCAGGCGGCTCTCTATTCGCCGGAGCGCTACCGCGCCCGGCTGGGCGAGATGTACCGGCGGCTGCTGCCGGCCGGGTCGCGGGCGCAGGCCGCGGCGGAGGCGGCGGCCGCAACCGCGACGCCGGTTCTGGCGGATGCTGACCAAAGGTTTCGCTGAAGAATCCGGAACGCTGCGAAAAGGTTTGGCGGTTTCGCAGGTTTCCTCGATGCCTTCCGTCTGCTATGCTGCGGTGCAGCGAACGGAAGCGCAGCCGCCCCGACTCTCGTGAGAGGTATGGCTTGGGCAAGACACCGGACAATCCCTCGGAAGATCTCTCCGAAAAGCTGGACCAGCAGGCCTCGGTCCCGGACTCGCCGGACGCATCCCAGGATGCCCCGGCGTCGCGCCGGACCATCGCCGAGTTGCGCGCGGCCCGCGCCCGGATGGCGGCGCGGCGCGGCGGGGATTCGCTCGATCATGAGGTGGAAGCGCCGGCCGAGACCGAGCCCGCTCCGGCCGAGGCCAAGATCACCTCGCTGCCCAGCCGGCGGCCGCCGGCCGACGAGTTGGTGGCCGGCTTCCGCGACGTGCCGGCGGTGCGGTCCGCGCCGCCGCCGACGGCCCGGCGCACGCCCCTCGAGCGCCGCTTCGACGCCCAGCCCGAGACGCTGCGGCTGCCCAACCGGAGGGCCAGGCTTTCGGCCGGGTTCTGGCTGTCGCTGCTGCTGATGGTGGTGCTGCCGACCGCGCTGGGCGCGGCCTACTACCTCTATGTCGCCGCCGACCAGTACGTCTCCGAGTTCCGCTTCGCGGTGAAATCCTCGAACGCCTCGGCCTCGTCGGCGACCACCGATCTGGTCGGCGCCGCGCTGGGCCAGTCGGCGCGGCTGTCGGCGTTCAGCGACAACTTCATCGTCGCCGACTACATCACCAGCCGCGAGGCGGTGAACGACCTGCTGAAGACCGTCGACCTGCGCGCGATCTACAGCAACAAGGGTGCCGACTATCTGGCGCGGCTCGACCCCACCGTGCCGATCGAGAAGCTGGTCGAGTACTGGCAGAACCGGGTCGACGCCAGCTTCGACGTGTCGACCGGCATCTCGATCGTCCAGGTCCGGGCCTTCACGGCCGAGGAGTCGCTGCGCGTCGCCAAGGCGCTGATCGCCTCCAGCGAGGACCTGGTCAACCGCATCGCCGAGCGCTCCCGCGAGGATTCGGTCCGCTTCGCCGAGCGCGACGTCAAGAACGCCGAGGACCGGCTGCGCGAGGTCACCGCCAAGCTGCGCCAGTTCCGCAACGTGCAGCAGACCCCGGACCTGTCGACCAGCGCGTCCTCGACCCTGGGCCTGTCGCTGCAGCTGCGCACCAGCCTGGCGCAGATGGAGGCGCAACTCACCTCGCTGTCGACCCACATGGCGCCGGACGCGCCGACCATGAAGGTGCTGAAGAACAACATCGCCGCGACCCGGGACCAGCTGAACAAGATCGAGGGCGAGCTCGGCGCCGGCGCCGCCCCGGGCGGCGACAAGCCGTCCCAGGAGGGCTATGCCGCGACCCTGTCGGATTACGAGGACATCCGGCTCGAGCTGCAATTCGCGCAGCAGAGCTACCAGAACATGCTGACGGCGCTGGACCAGGTGCGCAGCAGCGCCATGTCCGACCGCACCTATCTGATGCCCTATGTCGAGCCGCAGCTGGCCGAGTACGCGCTGTATCCGGAGCGGGTCGAGGACGTGCTGATCGTGTTCCTGATCGCCTTCGTGGCCTGGGCCATCACCATGCTCACGGTGCACTCCGTGCGCGACCACATGATCTGAGGCGGACAGCATGACGCCGATGATCGCCCGCCAGCCCGGAGCCGCGCCATGACCGCTCTGGCGCGGCCCCGCTTCGGCACGGCCCTGGCAGTCCAGGTCCGGGTCGTGGTGTCGCTGATGCTGCGCGAGATGCGGATGCATGCCAAGCATTCGCGCCTCAGCTACCTGCTCGAGATGCTCGAGCCGATGCTGCAGCTGACGATGATGATGGCGGTGTTCTCCGCCATCGGCCGGCAGGCGGATTTCGGCACCAGCATGCTGCTGTTCCTCGGCACCGGCATGATCCCGTACTTCGTTTTCATGCACATCTCGTCCAAGGCGATGACGGCGCTGCGCGGCGGCGGGCTGAGCAAGGGCGTGCCGCTGGTGAAGCCGCTGGACCTGCTGGTGGCCCGCGCCCTTCTGGAGACGCTGCAGCTCGCCGTGGTGGCGATCCTGCTGTTCAGCTTCATCCACATCGTCATGGGGGTGCCGGAGGCGGCACCGATCCAGCCGCTGAAGGTGGTCTCCGCCTTCCTGGTGATCACGGCCACGGCAATCGGCGTCGGCATCGTCAACGGTGTGATCGGCGCTTTCTTCCGGCTGTGGGCGGTGGTCTATGGTGTGTTCGGCCGATCGCTGCTGTTCCTCAGCGCCGTGTTCTACGTGCCCGACTACATGCCGACGCAGATCCGCGACTGGCTGGTCTGGAACCCGGTGCTGCACGGCGTGGAATGGTTCCGCACCGGCTTCTACCTGACCTATCCGACGGAATGCCTGGACAAGACTTATCTGCTGTCCTGGGCGCTGGGTTCGATCTTCCTCGGCCTGATCCTGGAGCGGGCGTCGCGCCGCCGCCGGATGGCCGCGAAATGATCGTGCTGGACCGCGTCAGCAAGCGCTACCGGTCGCATGGCAGCGGCCACAGCAAGCTCGTCCTCGACGAGCTGAGCGCGGTGTTCGAGCCGGGCAAGACCGTCGGCATCCTGGGCCGGCGCGGCGCCGGCAAATCGACCCTGATCCGCCTGATCGCCGGGTCGATCCCGCCGGATTCGGGCCGGGTGCTGCGCCAGGGCCGGGTGTCGTTCCTGGTCGGCACCGCCGGCCCCTTCGTCAGCACCATGACCGGGCGCGAGAATGTCTGGTTCACCGCCCGCATCTACGGCGCCGACGCCACCGAGGTGATCCGCTTCGTCGAGGCGCATAGCGGCATCGGCGCCGATTTCGACAAGCCGTTCTCGGCCTATACCGGCGACAAGCGCAGCCGCCTTCTGTTCACCACCGCCTACGCCCTGCCCTTCGACATCTATCTCGCCGACGAATCGGTGATCGGCGGGCCGCCCGGCTTCCGCGACTGGTGCGAGCGCCTGGTCGACGCCCGGCGGCGCGAGGCGATGCTGGTCTTCACCACCAAGCGGCCGCGCCTGCTGCGCCGCTTCGCCGACACCGGGGCGATCCTGTCCGACGCCCGGCTGACCACCTATGATTCGGTGCGCGACACCATCCTGGCGTTCAAGGCCGATGACTTCGCCGCGGATGACGAGCCGCTGATCGATGACGAGGAGGACGAGGATGACGAGCTGCCCGTGCCGCTCCCCTGACGTCCGCCCGTCTGTCCCGACATGCTCGCCCGAGCATGCGCCACGGGCATGGGGACGTCCCCATGCCTTCCACCGGGTGCGCGGCACCCATTTCCACCTAGAGGATCGTCGATGAACACCTCGGAGCTGATCGAACAGCTGGCCCAGGACCACAAGCTGTCGCGCGTGAAGGCCAAGCGCATCCTCAACAGCATCTTCCAGGCGATCACGGACTCGGCCGCGCGCGGAGATCAGGTCTCGATCTCCGGCTTCGGCCGCTTCAAGGTCGCGATCCGGCCGGAGCGCGAAGGCCGCAACCCGACCACTGGCGCGCCGATCACCATCGCCGCCTCGAAGAAGGTGGTGTTCAGCCCGTCCAAGCCGGTGCGCGAAGCGCTGAACGCCTAAAGGCGTTGACCCGGGACCCGGCCGCACCGCTGGGTCCCGGCTGAAACCAACAATCGATCCGATCCGAAGGCGTGCCTTCGCCGTTGCCGCCGATCCGGGACCACCGGGTCGGCGATCGGACCTCCTATGCCTGCCCCCTCCTGCCGCCCCGAGGATCTCCCGATGTTGCCCAAGCCCTCCGCATCGCTGGTTCCCAACACCTACGCCTTCGAGACCACGCCGCTGGTGAAGCCGACCGGCTTCCGCGAATACGACGCCCGCTGGTGGTTCGGGCATCCCGGCTCGGACAAGCCGCCGGAGCTGAACCTGATGGGCGTGCAGGCGCTGGGCCTCGGCCTCGGCACCTATCTGCACGAGGCCGGGGTCAAGCCCGAAGTGGTGGTCGGCCACGATTTCCGCGGCTATTCCATGGCCATCAAGATCGCCCTGGCGCAGGGGCTGATGGCGGCGGGCTGCACCGTGCACGACATCGGCCTGGCGGTCTCGCCGATGGCCTATTTCGCCCAGTTCGCGCTGGACGTCCCGGCCGTGGCGATGGTCACCGCCTCGCACAATGACAATGGCTGGACCGGGGTGAAGATGGGCTGCAGCCGCCCGGTCACCTTCGGGCCGGAGGAGATGGGCCGGCTGCGCGACATCGTGCTGTCCGGCGCCTTCGAGCCACGCAACGGCGGCAGCTACCGCTTCGTCGAGGGCTTCGCCGAGCAGTATGTCCGCGAGCTGACCGAGGGCCGCAGGATCGAGCGCAAGCTGCGCGTCGTCGCCGCCTGCGGCAACGGTACCGCCGGCGCCTTCGCGCCGCGCGTGCTGGAGGCGATCGGCCTCGAGGTGATCCCGCTCGACGTCGAGCTGGACCACACCTTCCCGAACTACAACCCCAACCCCGAAGACATGGAGATGCTGCACGCCATCGCCGCCAAGGTGCGCGAGACCGGGGCCGATTTCGGCCTGGGCTTCGATGGCGACGGCGACCGCTGCGGCGTGGTCGACAACGAGGGCAACGAGATCTTCGCCGACAAGATCGGCGTGATGCTGGCGCGCGACCTGTCGGCGCTGCACCCCGGCGCCCAGTTCGTGGTCGACGTCAAGTCGACCGGGCTGTTCGCGGCCGACCCGGTGCTGCAGGCGCAGGGCGCCAAGACCGACTACTGGAAGACCGGCCATTCCTACATCAAGCGCCGGGTGCGCGATTTGAACGCCCTGGCCGGCTTCGAGAAATCCGGCCATTTCTTCTTCAACCCGCCGATCGGCCGCGGCTATGACGACGGCCTGGTCACCGCCATCGCCGTCTGCGAGATGATGGACCGCAATCCGGGGAAGGGCATGGCCGATCTGTACCGCGCCCTGCCGCAGACCTGGGGGTCGCCGACCATGTCGCCGCATTGCGCCGACGAGGTGAAGTACGAGGTGGTCGAGCGGGTGGAGAAGCGCTTCCGCGAGATCGCCGCCAATGGCGGGCTGGGCGGCCACCGCATCGTCGACCTGGTCACGGTCAACGGCATCCGGGTGACCACCGAGGACGGCACCTGGGGCCTGGTGCGCGCCTCCTCCAACAAGCCGGAGCTGGTGGTGGTGGTCGAGAGCCCGGTGTCGAAAGACCGGCTGCACGAGATGTTCAAGGCCGTCGACGGGGTGCTGCGTGAGAATCCCGAAGTCGGCGCTTACAATCAGACCATCTGACCCGCTGAGACTCGATGACCAAGACCTGCTGCTGGAGCCGATGATGACCACCCCGACCGAGCAAATGGCGACTCTGCAGGGCCTGCGCGACCGGCTGATGACCTGGCTGACCACGGAGGCGCTGCCGATCTGGTGGGAGACCGGTGCCGACCGCGGGCGCGGCGGCTTCCACGAGCGGCTGGCGCTCGACGGCAGCCCGTGCATCGAGCCGCGCCGCGCCCGGGTGCAGGCACGGCAGGTCTTCACCTTCGCCGTCGCCGGCCGGCTGGGCTGGACCGGCCCGTCGCGCCAGGCCGTCGAGCACGGCCTGGAATTCTTCCGCAAAGCCTATGAGCGGCCGGACGGCACCTTCCGCACCCTGGTCGGGCCGGATGGGGCGACGCTGGACGACACCGTGGTGCTGTACGATCAGGCCTTCGCCCTGTTCGCGCTGGCCGTCGCCAGCACCGTGGTCGCCGACCCGGCGCCGCTGGCCGCGGCGGCGACGCGGCTGCGGCAGCGGCTGGAGGCGACGCTGAAGCATCCGCTGGGCGGCTTCGAGGAGGCGGCGCCGCGCAAGCTGCCGCTCCTGGCCAACCCGCATATGCACCTGTTCGAGGCGTCGCTGGCCTGGGTCGAGCTCGGCCAGGGCCCCGACCAGGCGGCCTGGAACGCGCTGGCCGACGAGATCGCGGACCTGGCCCTGTCGCGCTTCATCGACCCGAAGACCGGGTATCTGCGCGAGTTCTTCGACGGCGAGTGGCAGCCGGCGCCCGGCCGGGACGGCCGCATCGTCGAGCCCGGCCACCTGTTCGAATGGGCCTGGCTGCTGGTGCGCTGGGGCACGCTGCGCGGCCGGCCGGACGCCGTCGCCGCCGCGCGGCGGATGGCCGGGGCGGCCGAGGAGACCGGCGTCGACCCGGTGCGCAACGTCGCCGTCAACGCCATCCTCGACGACGGCGCGCCGATCGATTCCGGCGCCCGGCTGTGGCCGCAGACCGAGCGGATCAAGGCGGCGGTGGCGCTGGCCGGCGCCGCCGAGACCGAGGCGGAGAAGGCGCTGTGGCGCGGCCGGATCGCCGCCGGCGTGACCGCGCTGTTCACCTATTTCGACGTGCCGGTGGCCGGTCTGTGGCGCGACAAGCTGCAGCCCGACGGCCGCTTCGTCGAGGAGCCGGCGCCGGCCAGCAGCTTCTACCACATCATCTGCGCCATCGAGGAGCTGGACAAAGCCTTCGCCGCCGGCGTGCTCGGGCCGGTGCCCCTGGCCGGCGCCGCCTGAGGCGGGCTTCTCCGAAGCCAAAACCGTCATTGCGATGAGGCGCAGCCGACGAAGCAATCCAAGGGGCCGGAGCTAGCGGCCCCTGGATTGCTTCGCCACGCTCGCAATGACGGTGTGGGAATTTTCCGAGAAGCTCGCAAACGGGAGAGCCTGCTACTCCCCTTCGGGCGTGGACAGTGCCGACATGGCGTGGTGCAGGGTCACATGTACCCATAGCGCCAGCAGGCTGCAGAACAGCGCGGTCGAGCCGAACCACGGCCAGCCCCGGGTCGAGCCGGCGGCCAGGATGGCGACGATGGTGCCGGCCCCCGGCACCAGCCCGAGCAGTGTCGCCACCGGCGCCGCGGCGACGTCCGGGAGCCGGTCCAGACGATCAGCCCGGACCAGATCACCGCCGCCTGGAAGGCCGACAGCGCGGCATAGGCCGCGAGGATCAGGAAAGACATTGTCCCGGACCCGGCCCCTTCCCCGACAGGGAGAAGGAACCGGGACGACCGTGGTTCAGCGCTGCCGCGCCAGCTGGTCGCGGATCCGGGTCGACAGGCCACTCTGCCAGTCCTCGAAGCTGTAATCGGCGAAGATCCGCGCCTGGCCCTTAAGCGCCCGGGCTTTCGCGGCCTCGCGGTCGCTCAGGACGGCGCGCATCGCCGCCGCCGCCTGGTCGACCCGCGGGCTGCACCAATGGCCGACATAGGACTTGCTGCGCATCTGCTCCGGCGGCGTCGGCACCACGTCGACCCCGATCAGGAAGGCGTTGTCGGCCTCGCAGAAGTCGGTGGTGCCGGAATAGTCGGAGACGATCACCGGCTTGCCCAGCATCATCGCGTCGGCGATGCCGTAGCCGAAGCCTTCGGCCCGGTGCAGCGCGACGAAGACGTCCGAGGAGTCGATCAGCGACCAGTATTCCGCATCGGTCAGGTTGCCCTCGACGATCTCGATCCGGCTGTCGCCGGTGATCCGCTCCTCCACCTCTTCCCAGTAGCCGTCGAAATTGCTCCAGTGGCCGGGGTCGATCTCGCGCATCTTGAGCAGCAGCCGAACCTCCTCGTCGCCCTCGGCGAAGGCCTGCTGGAAGGCCTTGACTACCGACAGCGGGTTCTTGCGCACGATCGAGGAGCCGAACTCGGCCAGGGACAGGAAGATCAGCTCGCTGGGGCTGCGCCGGAAGCGGTCGAGGAACGGGCTGAACACCCGGGCCGGCGGATGAGCCAAGCCCTTGCGGATGTTGCTGATCGGGGTCGAGGTTATCTTGCGGTAGCCGTCGGCGACGAAATCCGACGGGGCCCAGATCTCGTCCACCGCATTGGCGCCGAGCAGATGCGTCTCCGGCGGCGTGTCGGTCTCCCACAGGTAGAAGCCGATGATGTGCGCGTCCTCACAGATCGAGGCGAAGCGGGCGATCATCTCCGGCGCCCGGTCGGCGTTGACGCAGAGCACCACCACCCGGGCGCGCAGGTTCATGTCCTCGCGCCAGCGCCCCTCCGGATTGACGCACTGGCCGTCATCGGCGTTGAACACCAGCGGGTCGAAGCCCGACAGCGCCTCGACGAACATGTTGAGGTTGCGGCCGAGGCCGGTGGCGTTGGCGTGGCCGATCACTACCAGGTCGATGCGCTCGATCTCCGGTTCCGCCTCGGGCGCCGAGGCCAGATCGGGCGCCACCGCCGAGATCGCGGCGAGCCGCGGCGACCGGCTGTAGACCTGGTCGATCAGCTGCCGGCGCAGCACCTCGGGCCCGCGCTCGGCGATCAGCTCCTCCGGCACCGCGCGGCCGTTCAGGAGCGAGATCAGCGCCAGGTCGAAGCGGGTGAAGTGGCCCGCCACCTCCTGCGGCGTCGAGCCCCAGTAGGACATCCAGTTGCGCGGGTTGAAGGAGCAGCGGTTCTGCTCGATCAGGTCGGCCAGCACCTCCTTGAACGACAGGGTCACGGCGTAGCCGGCCTCCATCATCTTGTGGGTGGTGCCCTCGTCCTCATGCCGGAACAGCCAGTACCAGCTCCAGGGCAAAGCGCGGCTGCGATAGGCGTCGACCACCGCGCTCAGCCGCTCCTTCAGCGCCTTGGAGATCAGCAGCTGGTTGTTCTTGTCGCTGATGAAGGGCGCGGTGGCGAACTTGTACTGGACCTTGCGCAGCCCCTCGTCGCTGAAGATGTCGATGTGCTGGTAGTGCCGGCGCCAGAACGAGAACAGCGCCAGCGAGACGTCGTTCTTCAGGGCGCGCTTGTTGAACACCCCTTCGGACAGCGCCTCGTGGATCTCGTTGGTCATGCAGAAGATGCTGCGCCGGTCGGCATATTCCATGACGTCGGAGATGATCCACTGCGCCGTGCCCTGGTAGCCGACCAGGTTCTTGGTGTCGCAGTCGTACCGGTTCGCCATGTAGCGGACGAATTCCGGGATGCGGCCCTTGACCTTGTCGTCGCCCGCGGCGTCGAGCCGGGCCATGGTCTTCGGCAGGTGGCATTTGGCGGTGTAGCGCGCCCCGAGATAGCCGGTGCGGTTGACCATGTCGACCAGGTGGTCGGCCAGCTCGTTCAGCGCGTCCGGGTCCTTCCAGAAGGACAAGGCGGTGAAGGCCGGACCGGACACCACCGTGCCGTCGAGCTCGAAGCCGAGCGAGCGGTGCCGGCCGTGCAGGCGGGTGGCGGCGAAGGCGATGCGGCCGGTGGCCGGGTCGGTCCGCGCGTCGAAGATCCGGCGGCCGTCGACCACCAGGCCGAGATCGACCGGCTGGGACGGATCGAGCTGGTTGATGCCCCAGAGATGGAGCATGCCGTCCTCGACGAAGACGCCGCCGATCGCCGCTTGGTCCAGCGGCGACAGCACGTGGTTGTGCTGGGAGAGGCAAAGCGCCGCAGCCGCCTTGGTCGCGGCCACGGGGTCGAAATCCTCCTCCGCATCCCGGGCCACGCTGTACAGCCGGTCGAGCAGGGTGGTGCGCCGGGCCTGCGGCGCGCCGACCACCCCGTCTCGCGACTCCGCCGACCGGGCGTTGACGCCGTCCCAGTCGGCGGCGTCGATCAGATCCTGCAGCTCGTTGGGATCGATCGCCGAGCCGGGGGCATCAGGAATCACAGCTGCGACCAAGGCTTGAATCTTCATTGCCGACGATCCTTCGACCGAGGAAACCTGGGATTCGAACGGGCGACTGGACGCGCCGCTCGGAATCGAAGACTATGCTGCAGCGCACCCAAATTCAAATCATAACGACACGAAACCTGATTTCGTGTCCATCCAGTGGCGGAAACCCCATCCATCCAACGCCGGAGAATGGTTCCGCAGGTCCCTCTCGCCATAATATCCTATGATGCCGTCTCGAGGCGGCCTCAGGCAGTCCGGAACCGCGGAAGTTTTCGAGGGTTTTGATGGGTTTGTGAGTGTTGAATTCACAAGCCCGATGGCTGATAGAAACTCAGCCCCTGGAATCTGGAGCAGATCATGAGTCGGATCGATCAAGCGGTGGTGCCGGTGGTGTTATCCGGCGGTTCGGGGACGCGGCTGTGGCCGCTGTCGCGGGCCGGCTATCCCAAGCAGTTCCTGCCGCTGGTGTCGGACAGCACCATGATCCAGGAGACGGTGGCCCGGGTCGGCGAGGCCGACGGCTTCGCCCCGCCGGTGTTCATCTGCGCCGACGACCACCGCTTCATCGTCGCCGAGCAGATGCGCCAGATCGGCGTCTTCCCCGATGCCATCATCCTCGAGCCCTCGGCCCGCAACACGGCGCCCGCCGTCGCCGTCGCCGCCCGCTTCCTGGCCGACCGCGACCCCGACACCCTGATGCTGGTGCTGCCCGCCGACCACCACATCGCCGATCCGAAGGGCTTCCGCGCCGCCATCGCCACCGCCGCCCCGGCCGCCCGCGCCGGCCATCTGATGACCTTCGGCATGCAGCCGACCGCGCCCGAGACCGGCTACGGCTATATCCTGCCCGGCGATGCCATCGCCGAGGCGCCGGGCGCCCGCACCGTCGCCCGCTTCGTCGAGAAGCCGCCGCGCGAGACCGCCGAGCGCTTCCTGGCCGAAGGCCGCCACCTGTGGAACGCCGGCATCTTCCTGTTCACCGCCGGCCAGTACCTGGCCGAATGCGCCCGCCACGCGCCCCAGGTCCTCGCCGCCGCCGACGCCGCGCTCAAGGCCGCCTCGCGCGACCTCACCTTCCTGCGCCTCGATGCCGCCGCCTTCGTCCAGGCCCCGTCGATCTCGATCGACCATGCGGTGATGGAGAAGACCGACCACGCCGGCATCGTCCCGGCCTCGATCGGCTGGACCGATGTCGGCTCCTGGTCGTCCTTGTGGGAGGTCGGCGACCGCGACGCCGACGGCAACCTGACCCAGGGCGATGCGCTGACCCTGTCCTCGCGCAACTGCCTGGTCCGCTCCGACGGCATCCTCACCGCCGTGATCGGCCTCGACGACGCCATCGTCATCGCCACCGACGACGCCGTGCTGGTCGCCGCCAAGGACCAGGTCCAGGACGTCAAGGCCATCACCGACCGGCTCAAGGCCGCCAAGCGGCCCGAGGCCGTGATCCACCGCGAGATCTACCGGCCCTGGGGCACCGTCAAGTCGCTGCATGCCGGCGACCGCTTCCAGGTCAAGCGCGTGCTGATCCATCCCGGCCAGGCCATCGCCCTGCAGCGCCACTACCACCGCTCCGAACACTGGGTCGTGCTCTCCGGCACCGCCCGCGTCACCATGGAGGGCCAGTCCCGCATCCTGCGCGAGAACGAGGCCGTCTACCTGCCGATCGGCACCGACCACAAGCTCGAGAACCCCGGCAAGATCGACCTCGAGCTGATCGAGGTCCGCACCGGACCCTATCTCGGCGAGGACGACGTCGTCCGGCTGGAAGCGGCCGACGCGCTGCTGTTCGGATGAACCTGCGCCGGCGAATGTTCCTACGGACGATTCTTAGATTTAAAATCTATGATCTCATGGAAGTCGCCATCGATTGCAGGTTTCGTAGCTCGATTCCTACGGTAAAGTAGGCTGCCGCTGCGGTCCGCTTCCCGCCCGCCCATGCCGAATCGTTGAAAGAAAACCGACATGCCAGCAGGCCCTTTGAGATCCCAGGACTCCATCGCGGTGATCGGCATGGCCTGCCGGCTGCCGGGCGCGGCCGACCTCGACAAGTACTGGTCGCTGCTGCTGCAGGAACGCTGCAGCATCTCCGAAATCGGCAGCGACCGCTGGGCGATCGAGCGGTTCTACCACCCCCGGAAGGGCGAGCCGGGCCGCAGCTACACCCTGGCCGCCGGGCTGATCGCGGACCCGAACGGCTTCGACGCCGGCGCCTTCCGCATCGCGCCGCGCGAGGCCGAGCAGATGGACCCGCAGCAGCGGCTGCTGCTGGAGCTGGTGTGGGAAGCGCTGGAGGATGCGGGCCTGCCGCCCTCGACCCTCGCCGGCCAGCCGGTCGGCGTGTTCGTCGGCGCCTCCTCGGTCGACGGCTATACCCGGATCATCGGCGATGCCGGCGGCATCGACACCCATTTCATGACCGGCAACACCGCCTCGATCATCGCCAACCGGATCTCCTACATCTACGACCTGCGCGGGCCGAGCCTGACCATCGACACCGCCTGCTCCTCCTCCCTCGTCGCGCTCGACGCGGCGGTGCGGGCGCTGGCGCGGGGCGAGATCGACACCGCCGTGGTGGCCGGGGTCAACATCCTGGGCGCGCCGCAGGCCTTCTACGGCTTCTCCCGCGCCGGCATGCTGTCGCCGACCGGGCTGTGCCGGCCCTTCGCCGCCGCGGCCGACGGCTATGTCCGGGCCGAGGGCGGCGCCGTGCTGGTGCTGAGCCGGCTCGACGCCGCCGTGTCGAACGGGCGGCCGCCGCGGGTCATGATCGACGCGACCGGGGTCAATTCCGACGGCCGCACCGTCGGCCTGTCGCTGCCCTCCACCGACGCCCAGCGCCGGCTGCTGGAGCAGCTCTACGGCGAGGCCGGGATCGACCCGGACGACCTCGCCTTCGTCGAGGCGCACGGCACCGGCACGCGGGTCGGCGACCCGGCCGAGGCCGAGGCGATCGGCCGGGCCCTGGGCCAACGGCGGGACGCGCCGCTGCCGGTCGGGTCGGTCAAGTCCAATATCGGCCATCTCGAGCCGGCCTCGGGCCTGGCCGGGATGATCAAGGCGATCCTGGCGATCGAGCACCGGCTGCTGCCGGCGACGCTGCATCTCGACAGCATCAACCCGGACATCCCGTTCGAGGCGCTGAACCTTTTGCCGGCGCGCAGCCCGGTGGCGCTGCCAGCCGGGCCGCTGATCGCCGGCGTCTCCTCCTTCGGCTTCGGCGGCACCAACGCCCATGCCGTGCTGCGGGCGCCGCGGCCGGACGAGATACCGGAGCAAGCGGCCGAGGCGCCGGCCCGCGCGCTGCTGCTGTCGGCCCATGGCGAGGAGGCGCTGCGCAGCCTGGCCGGGCGCTATGCCGAGGCGCTGGAGCTGGCGGATGCGGGCCGGATCGCCCGGCATGCCGCCCACGAACGGGAATTGCTGCCGCACCGCCTGGCGCTGCCGCTGGGCGCCGACGCGGCGGCCGAGCTGCGGCGCTTCGCCGGGGGCGAGCGGGCGGCGCAGCTGGTGTCGGCCCGCGGCGAGGCGGATGCCGGCGCGATCTGCTTCGCCTTCTCCGGCAACGGCTCGCAATTCGCCGGCATGGGCCTGCGCGCCTATCGCGCCAGCCGGCCATTCCGCGACGCCTTCGACGAGATCGATGCGCGCTACGCCGCCCTGGCCGGCTGGTCGCCGGCGGAGGCGCTGCAGGACCCGGCGCTGGAACAGCGGCTGTCGGCGACCTCGACCGCGCAGCCGCTGCTGTTCGCGGTGCAGGCGGCGCTGACCGCGGCGCTGGCCGCCGAGGGCCTGACGCCCGCCATGGTGATCGGCCACAGCGTCGGCGAGGTGGCGGCGGCGCTGGCGGCCGGCATGGTGACGCTGGACCAGGCGGTCCGGATCATCCATTGGCGCAGCCGCTGCCAGGAGCAGCTGCGCGGCCTGGGCACGATGGCGGTGCTGATGCTGTCGCGCGACGAGGCCGAACGGGTGCTGGCCGAGGCCGGCCTGGACGGCACCGTGGTCGCCGCGGTCAACAGCCCGGTCTGCGTCACCGTCTCCGGCCTGAAGGACGAGATCGACGTGCTGCTGAAGCTGGCCAAGCAGCGCCGGGTGGCGGCGCAGCGCGTCGGCGTCGACTACCCGTTCCATTCGCCGCTGACCGCGCCCATCGAGGCACCGCTGCGGGCGGCGCTGGCCGACACGGTCGCGGCCGAGGGCCGGATCCCGTTCATCTCCGCTGTCACCGGCGGGGCGCTGGGCGGCGCGGCGCTGGATGCGGATTACTGGTGGCGCAACATCCGCCAGCCGGTGGAGTTCGCCGCGGCGGCCCGGACAGCGCTGGAGCTGGGCGCCGGAATCTTCGTCGAGATCGGCCCGCGGCCGGTGCTGACCGGCCATCTGCGCGACATCGCCAAGGCGGCGGAGCGCGAGGCGGCGATCCTTCCGACGCTCGACAACAAGGTGGGGGACAAGGCGGGAGAGGATGGGTCGGACCCGGTCGAGCGGGCGGTGCTGCAGGTGCTGCTGCGCGGCGGCGCGGTCGACCGGCGGCCGCTGCTCGGCGACCGGCCGGCGGGCCGGCGCCAGGCCCTGCCGCACTATCCTTGGCAGCGCCGCGACCTGCGCCAGGCGGCGACGCCGGAGCGGATCGACCTGTCGCTGGCCAAGCCGGCGCATCCGCTGCTGGGCGCCCGCTTGGGCGAGGGCACGCCGGAATGGCACGGCCTCCTGGACCCCGAGCTGCTGCCCTACCTGGCCGACCACAAGGTGGCGGGCGAGGTGGTGGTGCCCGGCGCGGCGCTGCTGGAGATGGCTGTCGCCGCCGGCCGGCAATGGTTCGGCGCCGAGGCGGTCGAGGTCGAGGATTTCGACATCATCCAGGCCCTGGTGATCGCCGAGGGCACGACGCGCGAGACCTGGCTGCGGCTGGCGCCAAACACCGGCGCTGTCGAGATCCTGAGCCGGCAGCGCATGGCCGGCGAGGAGTGGACGCTGCAGGCCCGCGGCCGGGTCGGGCCGAGCCCGGTCGCCACCGCGCCGGACCACGGTGGCAAGGACGACAGCATTCTGCGCCCGGTCGATCCAGCGACGATCTACGTCGCGGCCGCGTCGGCCGGGATCGACTACGGCCCCGCCTTCCGCCGCGCCGCCGCCATCGCCACCGATGACGAGCGGCGGATCACCGTCGACCTGTCGCCGGAGGTGGCGGATAACGGCCTCTACACCGTGCTGCATGCGCTGCACCCGACCGCGCTGGACGCCACCTTCCACGGGCTGTTCGCGCTGTATGAGCGGCTCGGCGGCGGCGAGGGCGGCGCCTTCCTGCCGGTGCGCTTCGCCGCGCTGCGGGTGTACCGGTCGGTTTCCGCCGTCCGGGCGCGCCTCGACCTGCGTCGCGCCACGCCGCGGTCGATCCTGGTCGACATCGCGCTGGAGGACGAGGCGGGCATGGTGGTGGCCGAGCTGCGCGGCGCCCGGTTCCAGCGCAGCGCGCTGCGCCTGGCCGCCGGGGACGGGCTGCTGTACCGCGCGGTGCGGCAACCCTGGGACGACGGCCGCGCCGGCGTCGCCGCGGCGGAGCTGGAGCAAGCCGTCGCCGGGCTCCTGGATCGGCATGAGGCCGGCGACGACTGGCTGCTGCTGACCGCCTGGGCGCGGTCGATGGCGCATCGCGCGGTGCGGGCGGTGGCGGGATCCGCCCGCTTCACCATCGAGCGGCTGTGCCGCGGCGGGCGCCTGGCCCCGGCCGCGGCTCCGCGCTTCGCGGCGCTGCTGAAGGTGCTGGCGGAGTTCGAGCTGGCGGCGGAGGAGGACGGTGCCTGGCGCTTGGCCCCTGCCCGCCTGCCGTCGCCACAGACGATCCTGCGCTCGATCCTGGCCGCTCATCCGGAGCGCGGCGCCGAGACGGTGATGGCCGCCCGGCTGTCGCGCGACCTGGTCGCGGCGCTGCGCAGCGGGGAGAAGCTGCACTTCTCCAAGGGCGTCGAGGCGCATGCCCGCGCCGCCTCGCCGCTGCTGCCGCTGGCGGCGGCGCTGGTCGGGACGCTCGCTGCCGGTCGCGCGGCACCCCTGGCGCTGTTGCTGGTCGATCCCGAGGGCGAGCTGGTGCCGGCGCTGCTGCCGCTGGTCCGCGACGGCGCCCTGACCGTGGCGGTGACCGGGCCCGAGCCGAAGGCGCTGGCCGGCCTGGCCGCGCGCACCCCGCGCTTGCCTGGGCTGCGCATCCTGGACGAGCAGACCACCGTGCCGCCGGGCCGCTTCGACCTAGCCCTGTCGGTCGGCACCATGACGGCCGGAGACCCGGCGCGGCTGGGGCAGCAGGTGGCCGGGCTGCTGCGCCCCGGCGCTGTCGCCGTCACCATCGACACCATCCCGGACACCGTGACCGCCATGCTGCTCGACGGCATGGCGGAGGGCGTGACATCGCAGGACGGGCTGGCGGGCTTCCGGCCGGCGGCCCGGCACCGCGTCGGCACCCGAGGCGCGGCGGCGCAGCTGGTGGTCTGGGACCGGCCGGCCGCCGACATGCCGGCCGCACCGGCCGGGCCGATCCTGATGCGCCCCGCCGACACCGAGCTGCTGGCCGACCTGGCCGACCGGCTGCGCAAGCGGGGCCATGCGGTGCGCATCGACCCGGCCGCAGCGGCGGCGGAGGGCGACACCGTGCTGCTGCCGCTGATGCTGGACACGGCACGCGACCCGGTCACCTTCCTGACCAAGGCCATCCTGGCGGTGCGGGCGGAGGCCGAAGCCCTGCCGGCCAAGGCCACGCTGTGGCTGGTCGCCCGTTGCGGCAAGCTGAACGGCAAGGCCGATGGCGGCCGCGGCCTGGCCGAGGCGCTGGCGGCCTTCGCCCGCACCCTGGCCAACGAGTATTCCGGCCTCACCATCCGCTTCGCCACCCTGGTCCCGGCGCTGGCCGACGACACCGCGGCGGCGGCGCTGGCCGGGCTGGTCGGATCGGCCGAGGCCGTGGGCTTGACCGAGACCGAGGTCGAGATCGACCGCGACGGCCTGTTCGTCAACCGGGTGGCAGCGGTGCGGCCGGCGCCGCAGGACGCCCCGTCGGAAGACCGCGCCGCCCGCTTGGCCCTCGCCGCCCCGGGCAGCCTGGGCCGGATCGGCTGGATCGCGGCCGAGCGCCGGGCGCCCGGACTGGAGGAGGTCGAGATCGAGGTGGCGGCCAGCGGCCTGAACTTCCGCGACGTGATGTTCTCGCTGGGCCTGCTGCCGGACGATTATCTCGAGGACGGCTTCGCTGGCCCGACGCTGGGCTTCGAATGCGCCGGCACGGTCCGCCGCGTCGGTGCGGCGGTGACCGATCTGAAGGAAGGCGATCGGGTGATGGCCTTCGCGCCGGCCGCCTTCGCCACCCATGTCACGGTGCCGGCCCAGGTGGCGATGCGGGTGCCGGAGGGGGTCGACTTCGCCGCAGCGGCGACCATGCCGGTCGCCTTCATCACCGCCTGGTACGCGCTGGTGCACCAGGCCCGGCTGGGTCGCGGCGAGAGCGTGCTGATCCACGGCGCCGCCGGCGGCGTCGGCCTCGCCGCGCTGCAGATCGCCAAGCTGCGCGGCGCCACGGTGGTGGCCACGGCCGGCAACGAGGACAAGCGCGCTTTGGCCCAGCTGCTGGGCGCCGACCTGGTGCTGGATTCCCGGTCGCTGGCCTTCGCCGACGAGATCCGCTGGAAGCTGGGCGGCGTCGACGTGGTGCTGAACTCGCTGTCCGGCGACGCCATGCGCCGCAGCCTGCGGGCGCTGAAGCCGTTCGGCCGCTTCGTCGAGCTGGGCAAGCGCGACTTCGTCGCCGACACCGCGGTGGGCTTGCGCGCCTTCGCCCGCAACGTGTCCTATTTCGGGGTCGATGCCGACCAGCTGCTGAACGCCCAGCCGGGGCTGACCAGACGCCTGCTGCGCGACCTGGACCGGCTGTTCGCGCAGCGCCGCCTGACCCCGCTGCCGCACCGGGTGTTCCCGGCCGACCAGGCGGAGGAGGCGTTCCGGCTGATGCAGGGCGCCGGCCATATCGGCAAGATCGTGGTCACCCCGCCGCGCGAGATCCCGGCGGCGCCAGCCGCCGAGGCCCCGTTCCAGGCCCAGAACACCGGCTTCCACCTTGTCACCGGCGGCACCGGCGGCTTCGGCTTCGCCACTGCGCTGTGGCTGGCGGAGCACGGGGCGAAGACGATCGTCGTCGCCTCCCGCCGGGGCACGCTCGGGCCCACGGAGAAGGCCGAGGCCGAGCGGCTGGCCGCGCAGGGCGTCACCCTGGCGGCGGAGCGGCTGGACGTCACCGACCGGGCCGCCTGCGAGAAGCTGCTGGCGGCGCTGGAGCGCCGGCACGGCCCGCTGCGCGGCATCATCCACGCCGCCATGGTGCTGGATGACGGGCTGCTGCGCGACCTGGATTCGGCGCGGATCGAGCGGGTGCTGGCGCCGAAGATCAAGGGCGCCATCCATCTCGACCTGGTCAGCCGCACCCGGGCGCCGGATTATTTCGTGCTGTTCTCCTCCGCCACCACGCTGATCGGCAATCCCGGCCAGGCCAACTACGTCGCCGCCAACGCCTATCTCGAGGCGCTGGCGCGGACCCGGCGGACCCAGGGGCTGCCGGCGCTGGCCGTGTCCTGGGGCGCCATCGCCGATGCCGGGGTGCTGGCCCGCGACGCGGCCAAGGGCGACGCACTGAAGCGCCGGATCGGCCGGTCGTCGCTGAAGGCGGCCGAGGCGCTGGCGCAGCTGGGCCGGCTGCTGGCCCGGCCGGCGGAGACCGAGGCGGTGGTGGCCTGCGCCCGGATCGACTGGCAGGCGGCGACCCGCGAGCTGCCGATCCTGGCCACGCCGCGGCTGGCCGGGATGGCCGACGGCCGCCGGGCCGAGACCACCGAGGCCGAGATCGACCTGGCCGCCATGATCGCCGGGCGGACCGATGCGGAGGCCCAAGCGATCGTGACCGAGACCATGCTGGCCGAGATCGGGCGGATTCTGCGCATGCCGCCGGCCGATATCGACCCCGACCGCGCCTTCGCCGAGCTGGGCATGGATTCGCTGATGGGGCTGGAGCTGGATGCGGCGATGCAGAACCGCTACGGCATCGACCTGCCCTTCCTGTCGATCGGCGCCGGGCTGACCCTGAGCGAGCTGAGCACGCGGATCGTCGCCAAGCTGCGCGGCGGCGCTCCGGCCGCAAGCCCCGAGGCGCAGCCGCCGGGCGAGGCGGCGCAGTTGATCGCCAAGCATGTCGAGGCCGATCTGGAGGCGGGCACCGCCGTGCTGGTGCGCGAGGCCGTCCGCGACCGGGCCAAGACCACCCGCCGGGTTCTGGGATGAGTTGCGATGAGTAAGGGACGCCTGTCGGACGCCGCGCTGCGGTCGCTGATCTCCGAGGTGCGCGGCAAGGCCCCGGCCGCGGTGCCGGTGGCGCCGGAGCCGCGATCCTACGACACTGCCTTCGAGACCCTGCCGGGCTATGAGACCTTGCGGATGCAGCGCGCTGCGGCCGACCTGCTGGGCGTCGCCAGCCCGTTCTTCCGGACCCATGAGCAGCGGGCCGGGGCGGTGTCGCGGATTGCCGGGCGGGAGGTGATCAACTTCGCCTCCTACGACTATCTCGGGCTGAACGGCCACCCGGCCGTGGCCGCGGCGGCGAAGGCGGCGGTCGACGAGTTCGGCACCTCGGTCTCGGCCAGTCGGCTGGTGGCGGGCGAGCGGCCGTTCCACGCGGCGCTGGAACGGCGCCTGGCCGAGTTGCACGGTGTCGAGGACGCGGTCGCCTTCGTCAGCGGCCACGCCACGAATGTCGCCGCCATCGGCCAGATCACCGGGCCGGCCGACCTGATTGTGCATGACGGGCTGATCCACAGCAGCGTGATCACCGGCGCCCAGCTGTCCGGCGCGCAGCGGCGGTCCTTCCCGCACAACGACCTGGACTCGTTGGAGTCGATCCTGACGGCCGAGCGCGACCGCTGGCAGCGCGTGCTGATCGTGGTCGAGAGCCTGTATTCAATGGACGGCGACACCATCGACCTGCCCCGGCTGGTGGCGATCAAGCAGCGCTTTGGCGCCTGGCTGATGGTCGACGAGGCGCATGGGCTGGGCGTGCTGGGCCCGACCGGGCGCGGCATCGCCGAGGCCAGCGGCATCGACCCGCGGCAGGTCGACATCTGGATGGGCACGATGTCGAAGACGCTCGCCTCCTGCGGCGGCTACATCGCCGGCCCGGCGGCCCTGGTCGAGTATCTGAAGGTGATGGCGTCGGGCTTCGTCTACAGCGTCGGCATGCCGGCGCCGGCGACCATGGCGGCGCTGACGGCGCTGGAGCTGCTGATCGCCGACACGGACGGGCGGGTGGCACGGCTGCAGGCCAATTCCCGGTATTTCCTGGAGCAGGCCCGGGCCGCCGGGCTGGACACCGGCCTGGCCCAGGGCCATGCGATCATCCCGATCATCCTCGGGGATTCGCTGCAGGCGGTGCTGCTGTCGAACCGGCTGCTGGAGCGCGGCGTCAACGTCTCGCCGATCGTGCATCCGGCGGTGCCGGAGAAATCCGCCCGGCTGCGCTGCTTCGTCACCTCCGAGCACACCCACGACCAGATCGACCGCGCCGTCGCGGTCATCGCCGAGGAGCGGGAGAAGCTGCTGCACGAGGCGCCGGTCGCCAAACGGCTGAGCGCTGCAGCCCGAGGCTAGAGAGCTGCCGGGGCGTCGATTTCGAAGCGCAGGAAGCGGTCGATGAAGGCGGCGCGGACCGGGCGCGGCGCCAGGCGGCCCAGCCGGATCAGCCAGACCAGCGGCCAGGGGAAGGCCACCATGGCGCGACCGCGGGCGGCACAGCCGGCGATGTGCTTCGCCGCGCGCTCGGCGCTCCACTGGAATGGCCGGGCGCCGCGGTAGCGGTCGCTCATGCCGGTGGCGATGAAGCCGGGGCAGGCGATGGTGACGCGGATGCCGTCCGGCCGCAGCCAGGCCAGCAGCGCCTCGCCCCAGGCCATAAGCCCGGCCTTGGAGGCGGAATAGGCCGGCTGGTCGGCCAACGGCATCAGCGCCGCCAGCGACGAGATCAGGACAATGCGGCCGAAGCGGCGGGCGCGCATCGGCTCGATCAGCGGCGACACCGTGGCGATCGCGCCTTCGAGGTTGATGCGCAGCTGCGCCGTGACCGAATCCTCCGGCTCGCAGCCGCGGCCCGGCGCCAGCCCGGCCTCGACCCCGGCATTGGCGATCACCACCGCCACCGGATGGCGGGCGTCGAAGCCGCGCAGGATCTCGCCGAGCCGGGCGCCGTCGCGGACGTCGATCTCCGCCGTCTCCACCACTGCGCCGCGCTGCCGGCAGGTCGCTGCGACCTCGGCCAGGCGGGTGGCGTTGCGACCGATCAGGGCCAGCGCCACGCCCGGCGCCGCATAGTGCCGGGCCAAAGCCGCGCCGAGACCGTGCGACGCGCCGGTCACGACGACCGCCGTGGGCGCGGTCACGCTCACTCTCCCGCCTGCGCCGCCCAGGCAGCCTCGCGCAGCGGCTGCACCCCGCCGTCGAGGATGCGGCGGCGGGCGCCGTCGACCGCGAGGTCGATGCCGGAGAGCGAGAAGAAGCTGCCGCGGATCTGGGTCCGCGCCACCACGACCCGGCGGAACGCCTCCAGCAGCTCGGCGCGCGGCGGCTGCCCTTCGGCCCAGAAACGGTCGAGCCCGCCCTGGAAGCTGAGGCCCGGCAGGTCGAACACGGCGGTGCCCAGCGTCTGCAGCGGCTTGCCGCGCTCGAGCGCGAACAGGCCGACGGTGGAATTGACCACGACCACGCCGATGGCGCCGTCCACCAACTGCTGCAGGTCGCCGCCATCGATGAAGTCGACCCTGCCGGCAACGCCGTGCCGCGCCGCCAGCGCCGCGATCTGCCGGCGCTTGGCGACCGGGCGGAAGTCCAGCGGGTGCAGCTTCACCACCAGCCGGGTGCCCGGATCGGCGTTGCGGGCGAAGGAGGCGATCACCTCATCCGCCGCCGCGACCGTGTCGCGGAACGGCGAATGGGTGCGGATCTGGAAATCGGTGTCGAGCTGCAGCGGATGCAGGTAGTAGCGCTGCCCGGCCAGCCCCTGCATCACTCGCTGTGCCTGCCGCCGGACCGATGGAGCGCGGAGGCAGCGGCCGAGCCAACCGGCGTATTCCACCAGCGGGTGGTCGAGCGCGTGGTGGCGGTAGTGCGGGAAGGCCGGCATCAGCGCCACCAGACCGACGGTCCACAGCACGTCCCACACCGCCCGGTGCAGGAAATAGGACGGCACCGGCGCCGCCGGCGGCTGTGGCTCGGCCGCCCGCGCCAGGGCCTGGAACATCGCCGCGCTGCGCGGCAGGTCGGAATGGCCGTTCACGCCCCAGGCCTCGCAGGTGACCCAGCCGGGGCGCAGATAGCCCTCCTCGAACAAATGCAGCTTGAGGCCGCGGCGGCGGGCGAGGTCGACCGCCACCGCATGGTGCGGCCGGCAGTCGCCGAACAGCACCAGGTCGGTGACGCCCTCGCGGTCGAGGACATTGGCGACGAAGCCGCGCCAATCCTCGAACCGGCCGCGGAAGGCGATGGCCGGGCGGCGCCAGAACACCACGTCGCCGCCGCAGATGTTGATCTTGACGATCCGGGCGCCCTCGGCCTCCAGCGCCGCCGCCAGGCGCCGCTGGAACGGCGTGGCGGCGCCCTGCAGGACCAGCACGACGCGCTGGCGCCCGGCGCCGGCCGGGATCGTCCGCGGGCGGGGGCGGGGGGGGGGGGCCAGGGGCCCGCGG
>NZ_JASATH010000045.1:0-44804 GCF_038440215.1 Inquilinus sp. OTU3971
CTCGGCACCGTCACCTTCGCCGCCGGCCAGACCTCGCGCACCATCCAGATCCGGGTCTGGGGTGACACCGTCCTCGAGCACAACGAGACGCTGTCGCTCGAGCTCTACAATCCGACCAACGGCGCCAGGCTCGCGGGCGGGGTCGCCACCCTTCGGGCCGTCGGCGGGATCATCGAGGATGACGGCAACCTGCCGGGCACCTCCGGCAACGACACCATCCTCGGCACGCCCTTCGCGGACTCGCTCTCGGGCCTTGCCGGCAATGACGTGCTCGAAGGCAATGACGGGCACGATACCCTGAGCGGTGGCTCCGGCAACGATGTCCTGCGCGGTGGCGACGGCATCGATACGCTCGACGGCGGCGACGGCTCGGACCAGATCGCCGGCGGTCGCGCGCCCGACCGGATCGATGGCGGAGCCGGCACGGACTATGCCAGCTACGCCTCGTCCAGCGCGGGCGTCTCGGTGAATCTGCTGACCGGGCGCGGCAGCAGCGGCGATGCCCAGGGGGACGTGCTTGCCGGCATCGAAAACCTGCTTGGCTCCTCCTTCGCCGACGTGCTGACCGGCAATGCGGGCGTGAACGGCCTGGACGGCGGCGCCGGGGCGGACCAGATGGCTGGCGGCGCCGGCAACGACACCTATGTCGTCGACAATGCCGGGGACGTCGTGACCGAGGCCGCCGGCGCCGGCGCCGACACGGTGCAGGCATCGATCAGCTGGTCGATCGGCACCAACCTGGAGAACCTGATCCTGATCGGCGCAGCCGCGCTCAACGGCAATGGCAACTCCGTGGCGAACAGCCTCACCGGCAACGCCGCGGCCAACATCCTGAATGGCGGCGCCGGGGCGGACCAGATGGCCGGCGGCGCCGGCAACGACACCTATGTCGTCGACAATGCCGGGGATGTCGTGACCGAGGCGGCGGGCGCCGGCACCGACACCGTGCAGGCATCGGTCAGCTGGACCCTGGGCGCCAACCTCGAAAACCTGATCCTGACCGGTGCGGCCGCGATCAACGGCACCGGCAACGGGCTGGCCAACAGCCTCAGCGGCAACGCCGCGGCCAATATCCTCAATGGCGGCGCCGGGGCGGACCAGATGGCCGGCGGCGCCGGCAACGACACCTATGTCGTCGACAATGCCGGGGACGTCGCGACCGAGGCGGCAGGCGCCGGCACCGACACGGCGCAGGCAGCGATCACCTGGAGTCTGGGCGCGAACCTGGAGAATTTGACGCTGCTCGGCAGCGGCGCGATCAACGGCACCGGCAATGCGCTGGCCAATGTGATCACAGGCAACAGCGGGGCCAACGTGCTGCGGGGCGGTGCGGGGGCCGATGTGCTGAACGGCGGCGGCGGCTCGGACACCGCCAGCTACTATGTCGCGACCGTCGGCGTGGTCGTCGACCTCGCGGCCGGAACCGGATCGGGCGGCGATGCCCAGGGTGACGTCCTGGTGTCGATCGAGAACGTCAATGGTAGCCTGGCCAACGACACCATCATCGGCAATGCCGGCGCCAACGTCCTGAACGGGTGGGCCGGCCGGGACGTTCTGACCGGCGGGGGCGGGGCGGACCGTTTCGTGCTGTCGTCGGCGTCGTACAGCCCGGCGGCGACCGCCACCCGCGACATCATCACCGATTTCACCCGGGCTCAAGGCGACCGGATCGATCTGTCGGCCATCGATGCGAACACGGCGGCCGCAGGCGACCAGGCCTTCGTGTTCATCGGCTCGGCGCTGTACTCGGCTGCGGGGCAGCTGCGCTTCGCCCAGGTGGGTGGGCAGACGGTCGTGGCGGGCGATCTCAACGGTGACGGCGCCTCGGACTTCCATATCGCGTTGAACGGCACGATCGCCCTGCTGGCCGCAGACTTCGTGCTGTAGCGCCGCGTGGCCCGGGCCGTCGGCTGTCGGGGAAGGCGCCGCCCCTACCCCGGCCGGGCGATCCGGTACAGCACATGCGGCCGCAGCGGGTCGCCGGGCGGGACGGTGACGTCCTCGAAATCGGCGATAGGGGCCAGGCCCAGCCGCTCCAGGGCGCGGCGCGACGGGGTGTTGATCGCCGAGGTGTAGCCGATCACCGCCGGCAGGCCGAACCGCGTCCAGGCGGCGTCGAGGCGGGCCCGGCCGATCTCGGTGGCGTAGCCCTGGCGCCAGAAGGCGCGGCCGAGGATCCAGCCGATCTCGGCCGGATGCTGCCCCGGCACCTCGGGGCCCGGGCGCGACAGCCCGCCGCCGCCGACCAGCGCGCCGTCGGCCTTGCGCTCGACCGCGACGAAGCCGAAGCCGTCCTCCGCCAGTCCGGCCGCCGCCTCGTCGATCAGGGCGTCGGTCTCGGCCGGCGTCAGCACGCTCGGGTGATAGTAGCAGCGGACCTCCGGATCGGCGTTGATCGCGGCAAAGGCCGCCCGGTCGCGGTCCTCCCAGGGACGCAGCAGCAGCCGGGGCGTTTCGAGTCGCATGATCCGATGCTCCGGCCGGCTGGAGACCAGGGCGGTCTCTTACTCCAGCATGCCGAGGGCCTGCTTGTAGAGATCGAGCAGCTCTTCCTGCTCGCGGCGGTCGTCCTGCTCCATCTTCCGCAGGCGGATGATCTGGCGGATGATCTTGGCGTCGAAGCCGGTGCCCTTGGCTTCGGCATAGACATCCTTGATGTCGCCCGCGATTCCCGCCTTTTCCTCCTCGAGCCGCTCGATCCGCTCGATGAACGACTTCAGGCGATCCGCGGCGATACCACCGACATCCGACATGGCTGGTCCTCAACAGGGTCTTTCAGGGCGCGGGACCATAAAGCGGCCGGGCCGGGCCGGCAAGCGGCCTGTCCCGGCCCAGCCCCGGCGCGGGACTCCGGCCGGCGGGGGGTGCGATTCCCCGCTCCGATTCGGGGGCCTGGCCAATCGCCCCGAGGTGGTCTCGTGTTGCCTCTCCCGCCTGGCGGGAGAGGCAAAAGGAAACGACCGTCAATGCTTGTTCGCCGCCTCAAACCCCTTCTTCTGGCCGGCCGAGGCTTCCTTCTGGTGCTTGGCCTTCCAGCTGTCATAGGGCTCGCCATAGACGACCTCGCGCGCCTCGGCATCCGGCAGCGGAATGCCGCGCTGCTCCGCCGCCTCGCGGTACCAGCGCGACAGGCAGTTGCGGCAGAAGCCGGCCAGGTTCATCAGGTCGATGTTCTGCACGTCGGTGCGCTGGCGCAGATGCTCGACCAGGGTGCGGAAGGCGGCGGCCTCCAGCTCGGTGCGGGTCTTGGCGTCGATTTCGGTCTTGGGGGACTCGGTCATGGCGGTGTCCACGGGTTCCGGAACTCGGGATGTGGGGTGTCAGGAGGCGGGCTGCAGCCCCTCCTTGGTCTCCAGGATCAGCCGGTCGACCACGCGGCGCAGCGCCTCGGCCTCGTCGGCACCCTGGGCCAGGGCCTGGTAATAGGCGGCGAGCTGGCGGTGGGCCGAGGTGCCTTGCGCCAGGATATTGCGCGCATGGGCGATCTCCGCCTCGCAGCCCAGCGCCGCCGCATCCTCCGCGACCATCGCCAGTACCTCCTCCAGCAGGTCGGCATAGGGTACCAGCTTGCCCTTGCCCCAGTCGATCAGCCCTTCCTCGAAGCCGTAGCGCATGGCGCGCCAGCGGTTCTCCTCGATCAGCACGCTGCGATAGCGGCGCCAGGCGATGTTCTGGGCCCGCAGGCGCCACAGCATGCGCAGCAGGCACTGATAGAGGGCGGCGACGGTCAGCCCGTCCTCGACCCGGGTGCAGACGTCGGTGACCCGCATCTCCAGGGTCGGGAAGCGGGCGGAAGGGCGGATGTCCCACCAGATCTTGCTGCCATCCTCGATCACCCCGGCCTGGACCAGCGCCGCCAGCGCCGCCTCGTATTCGCCGTAGCTCTGGAACTCCTCCGGCATGCCGGTGCGCGGCAGCTCGGAGAACACGGCCAGGCGGTAGGATTTCAGCTTGGTGTCGGTGCCCTGCCAGAATGGCGAGGAGGTGGTCAGCGACAGCAGATGCGGCAGGAAGTAGCGGATCTGCCGCATCAGGTCGATGCGCAGATTCGGGTCCTCGATCCCGGCATGGACATGGGTGCCGCAGATCAGAAGGCGCCGCACCGGCACGCCGAGATCGCGCGCCAGCTGGTCGTAGCGGCTGCGGTCGGTGTGCTTCTGCGGCCGCCAGGTGCCGAAGGGGTGGGTCGAGGCCGCGATCAGCGCCAGGCCGTGCCGCTCCGCCTCCTCCACCACCGACCGGCGCAGCCGGGTCAGCTCGGTCCGCGCCTCGGCGATGCTGCGGCAGACCGGGGTGCCGACCTCGACCTGGCAGCGGAAGAACTCGCGGGCGACGGCGCCCTCATGCCGGTTCTCCAGCGCCTCGACCAGCTCGGGCGGCGGGTCGGGCACCAGGTCGCGGCTGACCGGGTCGACCAGCAGGTACTCTTCCTCGATGCCGAGGGTCAGCGCGGGTTCGGTCATGCGACGGCCTGCAGCGGCTGGTACAGGGCCTGGTCGGCCAGGATCGGGGCGAAGATGTCGGCCATCCGGTCGGCCCAGGCCGCGGCCGCGGCGTCGGCGGCGATCAGGTCCTGCCGCATCTCGATCAGCACATGCGGCAGGCCGCGCGGCTCGGCGTGGTGGTGGATGGTGTAGCCATGCTCGTTGCGGCCGGAATAGGGCTGGTTGTCGCCGACCGTGATCTCCGGGTCGCGGCGCAGCGCCTCCATCAGCGGCAGCGGGATACGGCCGTCGTCGCGCCACAGCACCCCGACCTGCCAGGGCCGGGCGAAGCCGCGCATCACCGGCGTGAAGCTGTGCAGCGACAAGAGCGCCGGGGCCGGGCAGCGCGCCGCGATCCGGTCCAGCTGTTCGGCGATGGCGTCGTGATAGGGGTGGAAGAAGGCGTCGGCCCGGGCCGCCTCGTCCTCCCGGCTCAGTCTGGCGTTGCCCGGCACGATCACGCCGTCGCTGATGGCGCAGATCGAGGTCGGGTCATCGATCTGCCGGTTCGGGTCGAGGATCAGCCGCGAATAGCGGTGCAGCAGCAGCGGCGCGTCCAGCCGCCCGGCCAGGCGGCGGGAGAAGGCCTCGATGCCGATGTCGTAGGCGACATGGCGGTCGAGCGCCCCGGCCTCCACCCCCAGCGTGCCGAGGGACTTGGGGAAAGCCCGGCCGGCATGGTCCGCGACCAGCAGGGCGCAGGCCCTGCCGTCGGGGTTCACCAGCTCGAAGGGCGGCGGGTCGTCGGGTCCGAGGAGCGTCATCCCGGGCAGCCTAGCAGGGCGCCGTGGGGCTGTGGAGAGCGGCGCGACGCAACGCCAGGGTGCACGGCGGCGAATTGTCGGACATCATAGGACCTATCAACGCCATTCGAGGTAAGCCGATGACCCCCCTCCCCGTCTTCCCGGATCTCGCCGGCAAGGTCGTCCTGATTACCGGCGCCAGCACCGGCATCGGTGCCGCCGCAGCCCGCGCCTTCGGCCAGAACAGGGCCAGGGTGGCGGTGAACTACAACTCCAGCCGCGAAGCCGCCGAGGCCGTGGTCGCCGACATCAAGGCCGCCGGCGGCGAGGCGATCCTGGCCGCGGGCGACGTGACGAAGCCGGAGACGGCGCAGGCTCTGGTCGAGCAGACAGTGGCCGCCTTCGGCCGGCTGGACGTGCTGATCAACAACGCCGGTGCGCTGGTCAAGCGCACCCCGATCGCGGACTACACCGACGACTTCGTCGACGCGGTGCTGGACGTCAATGTCCGCCACGTCATCCGCTTCATGCGCGAGGGCTCGGCCCAGATGCGCAGGCAGGGCGGCGGCGGGTCGATCATCAATCTCAGCTCGATCGCCGCGCGGCATGGCGGCGGCCCCGGCTCGGTGATCTACGCCGCCGCCAAGGGCTTCGTCGCCGTCGCCACCCGCGGCTGGGCCAAGGAGCTGGCGAAGGATCGGATCCGGGTCAACGCGGTCTCGCCCGGCGTCATCACCACCCCGTTCCATGAGCGCTTCTCGACCCCGGAGCAGCTGGCGGCGATGCAGGCGACGATCCCGATGAACCGGCTGGGCGCGTCCGAGGACTGCGCCGCCGCCTTCCTCTACCTCGCCTCCGAAGCCGCCAGCGGCTACGTCACCGGCCAGATGGTCGAGATCAACGGCGGCCAGTACATGCCGTAGCTACTTCCAGTCGGCGGTGCTGCTCTCGCCGTTCAGGAAGGGCAGCACCGTCGCCGGCAGCTGCGGCGACAGGAAGATGTCGTAATGGGTCACGCCGGGCAGGATGGCCAGGCGGTTCTGCGACATGTGCTCGCGCTGCCAGCCGGCGTCGCGCAGCCCGCCGCCGAGCAGCTGGTAGAACGTCACCACATGCTCCGGCCGGTACATGTCGCTGTCGCCGAAGACCAGCATCACCGGCATGGTCAGCTTCGGCACATCCGCCGAAAAGTCATAGGGCTTGCGCATCAGCGCGCCCATGGCGTCGAGCAGCCGCGGGAAGTCGTCCGGCTTCGGCGCCACCGCGACATATGATTTGTACATCGGCGTGCCCTTCATCATCTCGGCCATGCCGGCGCCGACCGCGGCCTGCTGCGGCAGCATCTCCGGATAGAAGCCGTCCTGGGCGTAGCCGGCCGAGACCAGGGCCAGCCGGCGCACCATCTCCGGATGCTGCACCGCCAGCTGGAAGCCGACGCCGCCGCCCAGCGAATAGCCCAGCACATCCGCCTTCGCGACGCCGAGCTGGCGCAGGATCGTGGCCATGTCGGCGCCCATCGCCACCAGGTCGATCGGCCGGTCGCCCAGCGGCGTGCGGCCATGGCCCTGCAGGTCGACGGCGATGACCTGGCGCTTCTCCGTCAGCGCCGGCAGCAGCGGCGCGAACATGTCGATCGAGCCGAGCCCGCCATGCAGCAGCAGCAACGGCTCGCCCTGGCCGCGGACCTCGTAATAGTAGCTGATGCCGCCGGCCTCGGCATGGCCGCTGCGGACCGCCTGGGTCTGGGCGGCGGCGGGCACGGCGATCAGAGTCGCGGCCGCGAGAACCCCGGTCAGGATCGTCTTCAACATGTCGGGCTCCATCCCTGGCTGGCGGGTTGCTGTCCGCCATGATGCGCTGGCCCAAGGACGCCGCCGCCCGGGCAGCCCCGACATCCCGCCTCAAAAAAGTTCAGGGCGTCTCGTAGACGAAGATCCGCGAGGTGCCGTCCTCCGGCATCGCGGTCAGCCGCAGGCCGCTCCGCGTCGCCTCGACCAGCACCGGGTTGCGGGTCATGGCCGTGCCGTCCTCGGTCCACAGCAGCACCGGCACCTGGAAGGTCGGCCGGCCGGTGGCGAGGTCGACGATCTCGATCCCGCCCAGGCCGAAGACCGGCGCATCCGGCGTGCGGCGGAACTCGGTGATGCCGGTGCAGATGGCGCGGCCGACCGGCAGATAGGCGCAGTCCTGGTAGTCGAGATAGTGCTCGGGATTCAGCGTGACCGCAGGCGGGGTGGAGGCGTCGATCCTGCCCTCGGCATCCAGGCGCCAGGTGTAGAAGCGGCGCGAGCCCCAGCTGACGCCGTGCAGCGTGTTGTGGTCGGTGTCGTGCACCAGGCCGCCGATATGATCGTCGACGCGGCCGACCGCGACCGCCTCCAGCGTCTGCGGATCGACCCGGTACAGGATCGAGCGGCTGTTCGGCCGGTATTCGGCCACCGGCACCCACAACCAGCGCCCGTCATAGTCGATGCCGCCGGGATGGTAGATCGAGCCCTCGCCGAGCGTGACATGGCCGATCTGCCGGCCCTGGGCGTCGAGCTTGAACAGATGTCCGGTGCCCTGGCCGGTGTCGCGGTCCATGCCGTCCTGCGGCTGGGCATAGCGCTTGGTCGGCACGGTGATCTCGACCGAGGAGGCGAAGATCGCGTCGCCGGCCCGGGCGAAGCCCTGCGGGTGATAGGTGTCGAACGGCACCGGAATGGTCTCGACCAAGCGCCACCGGGTCGAGCGCGACAGCCCCTCGATCCGCTGGCCCAGATCGTCCGGTGCTGCGACGGCGGCACCGGCGGCGACGGTCAGGGCGATGGCGAGTCCGGCACGGCGAAGCATGGCGATTCCCCTCGAATGGCGGCGCGCGCATCCTGCCGCCGCGCCGTGACGGTTTGATGATGGTCCCGCGCGGCGCGCCGGTCTCCCCTGCGCGCCCCGCCATGGCCCGGGAAGGGTGGGGCAGACTAAGCTCCGGCCACCATGAGCGACGCCGTTCTGTCCCCCTCCCCTGCCCAGCGCCTGGCGCTGCCCGCCCTGATCCTGGGCGGGCTGGCGATCGGCAGCTCGCCGATCTTCGTGCGGCTGTCGGAGGTGGGACCGATCGCGACGGCGGTCTGGCGCGTGGCCCTGGCGCTGCCGATCCTGTTCCTGTGGTACCGGGCCGAGCGCGCCAAGGGCGAAGCGGCGCGGCCGCAGAGCCTGGCCGATTGCGCCGCCCTGGCCCTGCCCGGCCTGTTCATCGCCGCCGACCTGGTGGCCTGGCACTGGGCGCTGGCCATCACCTCGGTCGCCAACGCGACGCTGCTGGCCAATCTGGCGCCGATCTTCGTCACCCTCGGCGCCTTCGTCCTGTTCCGCACGCCGATCCGCCCGGTCTTCGCGACGGGGCTTGCGGTGGCCATCGCCGGGGTGGTGGTGCTGAAGCGCGGCGGCTTCGGCGACGGCGCGCTGGCCGGCGACGCCCTGGCCGCCCTCGCCGCCGTGTTCTACGGCGGCTACATCCTGGCGGTCGGCCGGCTGCGCGACCGCTTCTCCGTCGCGACCATCATGCTGTGGACCAGCGCCATCGCCGCCGCGGCGACGCTGCCGCTGGCGCTGCTGATGGAACCCACCCTCCTGCCGCCGACGCTGTACGGCTGGGCCATCCTGATCGGCCTGTCCTGGGTCTCGCAGGTCGCCGGGCAGAGCCTGATCACCTATGCGCTGGCCTGGCTGCCGCCGGCCTTCTCCTCCCTCACCCTGCTGATCCAGCCGGTCGCGGCCGCGGCCCTGGCCTGGATCGTCCTGTCCGAGCCGCTGGGGCCGGCCCAGGGGCTGGGCGGCGCCCTGGTGCTGGCCGGTATCCTGATGGCCCGGAAGGCCTGACCGCCATGGCCGAGACCCGCCTCACCTTGAGCCTGCTGCCGGAAACGCTGGCCGTGGCCCGGCTGCCGGCGGGGGCGGCGCTGCCGGGCTGGGTCGACTGGTCCGATCCCTTCGTCACCGTCAGCCGCACCCGCGACGAGCTGTCGGTGGTGTGCCTCGAGGCGCGGGTGCCGGCGGAGGCGCAGGCCGAGCGCGGCTGGCGCGGCTTCAAGGTCGAGGGTCCGCTCGACTTCGCCCTGACCGGCATCCTGGCCCGACTCGCGGCGCCTTTGGCCGAAGCCGGCATCAGCATCTTCGCGATCTCGACCTACGACACCGACTACCTGCTGGTCCGGACGGCCGACCTGGAGGCCGCGACGGCGGTGCTGCAGCGGGAAAACACGGTGCGTGTCTGACCCGCAACACCGGCCCTGAAGCCGCGCATTTCCGCGCGGATCGGGCGGTCGACGAAATATTAAGTCCGCGTAATATCCGAATCTCCGCGCACATTCGACGTTGGCGAAGGGCCGCGGATGTGATTTCTTCCCGCCCGTCGGCGCGGCGGGTTTGGGGATCGTCGTGCCCGGGCCCTGCGCCGACACGTGATCCGGGAGTCCAGCCATGCCCAAGAAGCGCCCGTCGTTCCGCCGCACGCGCCAGACCAAGATCGTCGCCACGCTGGGCCCCGCCACCAGCTCGGCCGAGGCGATCCGCAAGCTGTTCGAGGCGGGCGTCGACGTCTTCCGCCTGAACTTCAGCCACGGCAAGCAGGAGGACCACGCCGCCCGGCTGGCCCTGATCCGCGAGGTCGAGCGCGACTTCGACCATCCGATCGCGGTGATGGCCGACCTGCAGGGGCCGAAGCTGCGCCTCGGCACCTTCGCCGAGGGCCCGGTGAAGCTGACCGAGGGCCAGAGCTTCCGCCTGTCGCTGCAGCCGCGCACCGGTGACGCCACCGGCGTCACCCTGCCGCATCCCGAGATCTTCGCCGTCCTCGAGCCCGGGCAGATCCTGCTGCTGGACGACGGCAAGGTGCGCCTCAAGGTCGTCGATTGCGGCCCGGACTTCGCCGACACCGTGGTCGAGGCCGGGTCGCGCCTGTCCGACCGCAAGGGCGTCAACGTGCCGAATGCGGTGCTGCCGCTGTCGCCCCTGACCGCCAAGGACCGCGAGGATCTGCGCTTCGCCCTCGACATCGACGTCGATTGGGTGGCGCTGTCCTTCGTGCAGCGGCCGGAGGACGTCGCCGAGGCCCGCAAGCTGATCGCCGGCCGAGCCCAGGTGATCGTGAAGCTGGAGAAGCCGGCGGCGATCCAGCATCTGGACGAGCTGGTCGAGCTGACCGACGCGGTGATGGTCGCCCGCGGCGACCTCGGCGTCGAGATGCCGGCGGAGGACGTGCCGTCGCTGCAGAAGCGGATCATCCGCGCCTCGCGCCAGGCCGGCAAGCCGGTGATCGTGGCGACCCAGATGCTGGAGAGCATGATCATGGCCCCGACCCCGACCCGGGCCGAGGCCTCCGACGTCGCCACCGCCGTGTTCGACGGCGCCGATGCGGTGATGCTGTCGGCCGAGACCGCTTCGGGCGAATACCCGATCGAGGCGGTGACGATGATGGACCGGATCGCCCGGCGGGTGGAGACGGACCCGATCTACCGCACCATCCTCGACGCGGTGCATTACGACCCGGAGAGCACTGCGGCCGACGCCATCACCGCGGCGGCGCGGCAGGTGGCGCACACCATCGGCGCGGTGGCGATCGCGACCTACACCACCTCGGGCTCGACCACGCTGCGCGCGGCGCGCGAGCGGCCGGAGGTGCCGATCCTGTGCCTGACCTCGAACCTGCAGACCGCCCGCCGCATGGGGCTGTGCTGGGGCGTGCATGCGGTGCACACCGAGGATGTCAACAACTTCACCGAGATGGTCGGCAAGGCTTGCCGCCTGGCCAGGCATGACGGCTTCGGCGGCGCCGGGCAGCGCATCGTGGTCACGGCCGGCGTGCCCTTCGGCACCCCCGGCAACACCAATGTGCTGCGCATCGCCTGGATCGAGGATTGACCGGCCGCCGATGACCAATTCCCCGATCGCCGCCAACCAGGCCTTCTATGCCGCCCTGGCGCAGGGCGACGCGGCCGCCATGGAGGCGCTGTGGTCGCGCCGCCAGCCGGTCGCCTGCATCCATCCGGGCTGGCCGATGCTGGCCGGGCGCGAGGCGGTGATGAAGAGCTGGGCGGCGATCCTGAAGGATCCGCCGCGGATCACCGCCGAGGCGGCGCGGGTGCTGGACTATGGCGACACCGCCATCGTGCTGTGCATCGAGAAGATCGGCGACAACCGGCTGGCGGCCACCAACGTGTTCAGCCGCGAGCCCGAGGGCTGGCGCCTGGTGCACCACCAGGCCGGCCCGACCCGCGAGGCCGCGCCCGCCCCCGCCAAGCCGACCGGCACCATCCACTGACCGGCTACCGGTCTCGGCGGACTGCTGGCCGGGATCACACCTCCGCCAACGGCAGGCCGGGCAGCAGCTTGTCGAGGGTGATCGGGAAATCCCGCACCCGCACGCCGGTGGCGTTGTGGACGGCATTGGCCACCGCCGCCCCGGCGCCGCAGACACCGAGCTCGCCCAGGCCCTTGGCGCCGAGCGGGTTCGCCCGTTCGTCGGGCTGTTCCAGGAACACGACCTCCAGCTCCGGCACGTCGGCATGGACCGGGACGTGGTATTCGGCGAGGTCGCGGTTGACGAAGCGGCCGTGGCGCGGATCGAGATGCGTCTCCTCCATCAGCGCCGCGCCGAGGCCCCAGGTCATGCCGCCGATGACCTGCGACCGCGCGGTCTTGGCGTTGAGCAGGCGGCCGGCATCGATCACCGCCAGCATGCGCCGCAGCCGGACCTCGCCGGTGTCGATGTCGACCGCGACCTCGGCGAACTGGGCGCCGTGGGAGTGCTGCGAGTAGGCCTTGTAGTCCGGGTTCGCGGTCATCGGGGTCGACGCCCCCTCGGCCTCGAGCCCGTCCGGGGCGACGCGGGCGAGGAGGTCCGCCGACGGCGTGCCGTCGCCCGTCCCCGCCGCCTCGGCGATCTTCGCCCGGAGGGCGAGGCAGGCCTGGTGGACGGCGGAGCCGGAGCTCGCGGCGCCCCAGGAGCCGCCGGAGCCGGCGGTGCGCGGGAAGCGGCTGTCGCCAAGCTCGACCGTCACCGCCGAGAGCGGCACGCCGAGCCGTTCGGCCGCGATCTGGGCCAGGATGGTGTAGGTGCCGGTGCCGATGTCGGTCATGTCGAGCTGCACGGTCACCCGGGCGCGGGCGTCGATCGCCACCCGGGCGGTCGCGGCGCCGAGGTAGTTGGGCCGGATCGCCGCCGCCACCCCCATGCCGATCAGCTTGCGGCCCTCGCGGCGCTGCCCCGGCACAGCGCTGCGGCGGTCCCAGCCGAAGCGGCGCGCGCCCTCGCGCAGGCAGCCGACCAGGTTGCGGCTGGCGAAGGGCACGCCACGTTCCGGATCTTCGGCCGGCTCGTTGCGGAGCCGGAGCTCGATCGGGTCGAGGCCGAGCCGTTCGGCCAACTCGTCCATGCCGCATTCGAAGGCCATCAGCCCCGGCGCCTCGCCGGGCGAGCGCATCCATTCGCCGCGGCGGAGGTCGACCGGCACCAGCCGGTGCCGGGTCAGCCGGTTCGGGGCGGCGTAGAGCGACCGGGTGACGACCGCGGTCTGCTCGCAATACTCCTCGATCCGGGAGGTGGCCGAGCAGACGTCGTGGCCGAGCGCCGTCAGCCGCCCGTCCCGGTCCGCCCCGAGGCGGACCAGATGCATCATCTCCGCCCGATGGCCGGCATTGCCGAACATCTGCTGCCGGGTCAGCGCGATCTTGACCGGACGCCGCAGCACCCGCGCGGCCAGGGCGGCCAGCACCGTGTCGGCATGCACCGTCAGCTTGGCGCCGAAGCCGCCGCCGGTGAAGGGGCTGACGATCCGGACGTTTTCCGGCGGGATGCCGAGGGTGTTGGCGATGCCGGCTCGGAAATTCGCCAGGGTCTGTGCCCCGGTGCGGATCGTCACCGTGTCGCCGGACCATTCGGCCAACGTGGCGTGCGGCTCCATCGGGTTGTGGTGCTCATACGGCGTCCGGTACAGCGCCTCGACCTTGACGGGCGCGGCGGCAAAGGCGGCCTCGAAATCGCCGACGGCGCTGTCGGTCTGCAGGCCGGCATTCGCCCGCGGCGGCGCATAAGCCTCGGCCAGGCGGCCGGCGAGATCGAAGGCACCGGCCTCCTCCTCATATCGGACCCGGATCAGTGCGGCCGCGGCGCGGGCGGCCTCGAAGCTCTCGGCCACCACCAGCGCCACCGGCTCGTCATGGAAGCGCACGCGGTCGTCGGCAAGCATGGGCCGGGCCCGGGTGAACACCTCAGGCGGCGTCGGCGTGACCGGTGGGCCGAAGGCGGCCTGCGCCGGCGCGTTGCGATGCGTCATCACATGCAGCACGCCCGCCGACCGCTCCGCCTCCGCCGTCTCGATCGCCGCGATCCGCCCGCGGGCGATGGCGGCGCCGAGGATGACGCCATAGGCCGGCACCTCGGCCGGCACATGCTCATAGGCATAGGTCGCGCGACCGGTGACCTTGAGGGGGCCGTCGACCCGGTCGACCGGCTTGCCGATCACGGCGCTGTCGTTTGCCATCATTCCCTCACGCGCGCTCGACGGCCGCGGCCAAAGTGTGCCGCAGCGTCCGTTGCGCCAGCTGGATCTTGAAGTCGTTGCCGGGGCGCCCTTGCGCATCGGCCAGGGCGGCTGTGGCGGCGTCGCTATAGCTGCCGTCCGCCGCGGCGGCGCCGGCCAGCACCCGCTCCGCCTCCGCCACGCGCCACGGCTTCGGCGCCACCCCACCCAGGGCGATGCGGGCGCTGCGGATGCGGCCGTCTTCGGCCTCGACGATCGCGGCGACCGAGACCAGGGCGAAGGCGTAGGAGGCACGGTCCCGCACCTTGCGGTAGATCTGCCAGCCCGGCGGCGGCGGCGGCAGGACCACCGCCGTGATCATCTCGCCGGGGCCGAGCGCGGTCTCGACATCCGGGGTGGTGCCGGCCGGCCGGTGCAACTCGCCGACCGGGATCGCGCGCGTCCCGCCGTCGGGCCGGATGGTCTCGACCCGGGCGTCGAGCGCGGCCAGGGCCACCGCCATGTCGGAAGGGTGGACGGCGATGCAGTCGTCGCCCGCCCCGAGCACGGCGTGCATGCGGTTGAAGCCGTCCAGCGCGGCGCAGCCGGAGCCGGGGCTGCGCTTGTTGCAGGGCAGCGCCAGGTCCTGGAAATAGGGGCAGCGGGTGCGCTGCAGCAGGTTGCCGCCGGTCGAGGCTTTGTTGCGGATCTGCCCCGACGCCCCGGCCAGCAGCGCCTGCGCCAGCACCGGATAGCGCTGCCGCACCGCCGGGTCGGCGGCGAGATCGCCGTTCCGCACCTGCGCCCCGATCCGCAGGCCGCCCCCGGGCGTCGGCTCGATCCGGTCGAGCGGCAGCCGGCTGATGTCGACCAGATGGGTCGGCCGCTCGACCCCCAGCTTCATCAGGTCGAGCAGGTTGGTGCCGCCGGCGATGAAGCGGGCCCCGGGCCGGGCCGCCACCGCTGCGGCCGCCCCCTGCACGTCCACCGCGCGCTCATAGGTGAAGGGCTGCATCGCTCACGCCTCCGCCACGTCGCGGATCGCCGCGACGATGTTGGGATAGGCGGCGCAGCGGCAGATGTTGCCGCTCATCCGTTCGCGGATCTCGGCATCGCCGAGCTCGACGACATCGGCGCCGGCGTGGCTCGGCCAGCCGGAAGCGGCCTCGCCCAACATGCCGATGGCGGAGCAGATCTGCCCCGGCGTGCAGTAGCCGCACTGGAAGGCGTCGCGGGCGACGAAGGCGGCCTGCATCGGGTGCAGCGCGTCGCCCTGCGCCAGGCCCTCGATGGTGGTGATCTCGTCACCCTCATGCATCACCGCGAGGGTCAGGCAGGCGTTGATCCGCCGGCCGTTCACCAGCACGGTGCAGGCACCGCACTGACCGTGGTCGCAGCCCTTCTTCGACCCGGTGAGGCCGAGCGTGTTGCGCAGCGCGTCGAGCAGCGTCGTCCGGGTGTCCAGCTCGACCGCCCACTCCTGCCCGTTGATCGACAGGCGGAGCGCCGCCGTCCGGATCGGCGCCGACTGCTGCGCCGTGGCAGGCGCGGCGGCGGTGAAGACCAGGCTGGCCGCCGCACCAGCCTCCAGCACGGAACGGCGCGTCGGCCCGGTGTTGCCGTCAGCTGCGGCCATGGAGCATCCCCGTCTGCGGGACGAGGCGGCGCAAGCCGACCCTCGTCGATACCGGGGAGGTGGGGGCGACGCGTCCCGGCTGCTGTCAGGAAACCGGGCGGCCTGTCAGGATTCGGGAAGAATCCGCATCCGGTGGGTCCGGGGGCAGGTGCCACGGAGACGCCGGAAGGTGGCGGTGAAGTGGCTCTGGCTCGAGAAGCCGAGGCGGATGGCGATGGTCCCGATCGGCAGGGCGGCGTCGGCGAGCAACGCCTCGGCCCGGCGGATCCGCTCCTCCAGCACGAAGGCGTAGGGTGCTGTGCCGGTCGTGGCCTTGAAGCGGCGGGCGAAGCTGTCCGCGCCCATGCCGGCGGCTTCGGCCATGCCGGTCAGCGAGATGTCGTCGGCGATGTGGGCGTCGACATAGTCCCGGACCCGCGCCAAAGCGCGGCGGCCGAGCCGCCCGTGGCGGGACGGCGGCGGCGGGGCGTGGTCCAGCGCCGCCAGCCGGAACCCCAGCAGGGCCAGAAGGTGCTCGACATAGGCGGCATCGGGCCGGCAGCCCAGCGCAATCTCGGCCTGCAGCGCGCCGATCAGCGCGCCGACCACGGCGTCGTTGCGGTTCACCAGGATCGGCAGGTCGGCCAGGCGGTCGGCGCGATCCCAGGCGGGGTCGATCCACAGGGCGGAATAGCGTAGGTCGGCGTCGCGGTAGACGCCGGTCCGCTCGGCCCCGGCCGGGACGAAGGTGAAGACGCCCGGCCGGTCCGGGCCGTCGAACAGGAGCCTGCCATCGGCCTGGACGCGGGTGCCCGCGGTCCGGCCGGCATCGGTCAGGACCAGGAGGTGCCGCGGCGCGGTCCAGCACATCTCCACCTCCCGGCACACCCAGCGCCGGTGGTCGAACAGCACCCTGGAGCCAAACCAGGAGGCCCGGTGCAGCTGGACCGTCGCGTCCTCGCGGGTCCGGATCTGCCCGTCGCCGAAGATGGGGCGGATCGACATGGCGGCTGGATCTCCCGTGGCGGCGCAGATGCTTCCGATGTGGGAGCACGGACGTCCGGTTGAACCGGTCGCGTCGGATCGCCGCGCCGGCGGCGCTAGATCGGGTCCCCGGCCTGGAGCTTCTTCAGCCGCTCGATCTGGGCGTGGGCGGTCGCCATCTGCGGGTCGATGACCAGGACCCGCTGATAGGCGTCGATCGCGCCCTGGATGTCGCCGAGCTTGATCCGGCACAGGCCGAGGCCCGACAGCGCGCCGAAATGGCGGGGCTCGCGCGCCAACACTTGGTCGATGTCGGCGATCGAGCCCTGAATGTTGCCGCGCAGATAGCGCACGGTGGCTCGCCGGTTCCAGCCCTCGGCATAGGCCGGGTCGCGCTCGATCACCGCGGTGAAGGCGGCCTCGGCCACGGCGTGGTCGTCGCTCGCCATCGCGGTGTTGCCGCGCTCCATCAGCCCCGGGACGTCCGGGTCCTTGCCGTCATAGGCGAACCAGAGCTGCCAGATCCGGATCTGCAGCCCCGGCTCTTCCTCCGGCGCCGCCGTCTTCAGCTGGTCGAACAGCGCATCCAGCCGCGCCGCCCTGTCCTGGGCCCCGGCCGGGCCGGCCAGGACGAACAGCACCATCGGCAGCAGCAGGGCGAGAATGCGGCGCATGGCATGGAGATCGGTCCGGCCCGGCCGCTCGGCAAGTGGCGAGCCGGGTCAGAGCGGGTAGCCGGCGAGATATTTGCGCATCAGCGCCGCCTGGCTCCGGGCCGGGGCGTAGTGCGGGTCCAGCGCCAGCACCCGCTCGAAGGCATCCAGCGCGGCCTGGTGGTCGCCCTGCAGGGTCCGGCAGAGGCCGAGGCCGAACAGCGCCCCGAAATGCCGCGGCTCCAGCACCAGGGTGCGGTCGATGTCCCGGACCGCGCCGTCGCAATCGCCGCGCATGAAGCGCACCACCGCCCGGCGGTCCCAGCCCTCGGCGAACTCCGGCGCCCGCTCGACCACCGCGGTGAAGGCAGCTTCCGCCACGGCGTAGTCGCGCTGCAGCAGGGCGGCGTTGCCGCGCCGCAGCAGGTCCGGGACCAGCGGGTCGGTCCCCTCATAGCTCAGCCACAGGGTCCAGATCTGCCGCTCCAGCCGCTGCGCCTCCGCCGCATCTTCGGTGGTGCGCAACTGGTCGAGGAGAGCATCGAGACGAATCGGCGCATCCGCCGCCGAGAGGGTCCCGCACGGCGCCGCGAGAACGGCCATGACCACGGCCAGGATGCGCAACGCCTTCATAATCAGAAGATTGGGGCCTGTTCCTGAGAAGACAACATCAAAGATTGCAATAACCGGGAGGCGGCTGCGCGTCCGATGCAAGGTGTCGGGCAGCGCATTATTCGACATCGCGATCGGGACCGCTATGGTGATCGGATCGATCGCAGGCGGCCGGGCGCGCGGCGTTCCGTCGCGGTGTAAGGTATCAGCGCAGCGGAACAAACCGGCTCTTCCCACCTTCCCCGGCATGACGACACAGCGGAGATCGACATGGCGTCACTGACAGGGCAACCGGATGCAGTCCCCACCCCGGCCGCCGACGGCGCCGAGGGCCGTGCCACCGGCAAGCAGCCGAAGGTGCGCACCGAGGGGCGCTTCACGGGCCCGGCGGGGCGGATCGAGGACTACGCCATCATCGGCAACTGCCGCACCGCGGCCCTGGTCGGGCGCGACGGGTCGATCGACTGGCTGTGCCTGCCGCGCTTCGATTCCGAATCCTGCTTCGCCCGGCTGCTCGGCGATGTCGAGAACGGCCATTGGCAGATCGCGCCGGACGACCAGCTCGCCGCCCGCAGCCGGCGCCGCTACCGCGGCAACACGCTGGTGCTGGAGACCGAGTTCGAGACCGACACCGGCACGGTCGCGGTGATCGACTTCATGCCCCTGCCGCACCGCGAGGACGAGCTCTCGATCATCCGGCTGGTCGAAGGCCGCGAGGGCAGCGTGCCGATGCGGCTGGAGGCGGCGTTCCGCTTCGACTACGGCCGCATCGTGCCCTGGGTCCGGCACCGTCCGGACGGCATCGTCGCCATCGCCGGCCCGGACGCCCTGCGCTTCCGGTCGCCGATCGCGCTGCACGGCGAATCGATGAAGACGGTCGGCGACTTCACGGTCGAGGCCGGCGACCGCCTGCCCTTCATCCTGACCTGGTATCCGTCGCATCTGCCGGAGCCGGGGGTGATCGACCCGTTCCGGTCGCTGATCGACACCGAGACCTGGTGGCAGGGCTGGGCGCACAGCTGCACCTATGACGGCCCCTATCGCGAGGCCGTGCTGCGCTCCGCCCTCACCCTCAAGGCGCTGACCTATGCCCCGACCGGCGGCATCGTCGCCGCCGCCACCACCTCGCTGCCCGAGGAGCTGGGCGGCGAGCGCAACTGGGACTACCGCTACTGCTGGATCCGGGACGCGACCCTGACCCTCTACGCCCTGCTCGGCGCCGGCTTCACCGAGGAGGCGACGGCCTGGCGCGACTGGCTGCGCCGGGCCGCGGCCGGGCGGCCGGAGCAGCTGCAGATCATGTACGGGCTGGCCGGCGAGCGCCGGCTGACCGAGCTGGAGATCCCCTGGCTCTCTGGCTACGAGGGCAGCAAGCCGGTCCGGGTCGGCAACGGCGCCCATGCCCAGCTGCAGCTCGATGTCTATGGCGAGCTCTTGGACGCGATCCACGTCGCCCGCAAGAAGCGCCTGACCCACCCGCACGACGCCTGGCGGGTGCAGCGGGTGCTGCTCGGCTATCTCGAGAAGATCTGGCACAAGCCGGATGAGGGGCTGTGGGAGATCCGCGGCCCCCGGCGGCACTTCGTGCACAGCAAGGTGATGGCCTGGGTCGCCTTCGACCGGTCGATCAAGGCGGTCGAGCAGTTCGGGATGGAGGGGCCGGTCCGGGTCTGGCGGGCGCTGCGCGACCGCATCCATGCGGAGGTTTGCGCCCAGGGCTTCTCCGAGCACCGCAACAGCTTCGTCCAATCCTATGGCTCCGAGATGCTCGATGCGGCGCTGCTGCAGATCCCGATGGTCGGGTTCCTGCCGCCGGACGACCCGCGGGTGATCGGCACCGTCGAGGCGATCGAGCGCGAGCTGACCGTCGAAGGCCTCGTCCGGCGCTACGAGACGGATTCGGGCGTCGACGGCCTGGCCGGCGAGGAGGGCACCTTCCTGGTCTGCAGCTTCTGGCTGGCCGATGCGCTGGCCATGATCGGCGCCGTCGACCGGGCCACGGTGCTGTATGAACGGCTGCTCGGCCTTGCCAACGATCTCGGCCTCCTGGCGGAGGAGTACGACCCGATCGTCGGGCGCCAGCTCGGCAACTTCCCGCAGGCCTTCAGCCATATCGGGGTGATCAACACCGCCCTGAACCTGGCCGAGCTCCGCGGCCCGGCCGAGGATCGCAGCCAGGACGGGCATGACGCCCCTGCGACCGAAGCGCAGTGAAACTGGCGGAAACCTGCGCTAGGCTGCCGCATCGACCTTGGAAGCCTGCACGATGACCGCCCTGTTCGACGCCGAGACCGAAAGCACCGCCGAGCTGATGCGCCGCCTGGGCGCCGCCGCGCGCAGCGCCGCTGCCGCGCTGGCCCTGGCGCCGCGACCGCAGAAGGACGCGGCGCTGACGGCGGCGGCGACAGCGATCCGCGACGACCGCGACCTGATCCTGGCGGCCAATGCCGAGGACATGGCGGAGGCGCGACGGAACGGCGTCGCCGGGTCCTTCCTCGACCGGCTGGCGCTGGACGAGACGCGGATCGAGGCGATCGCCCAGGGGCTGGAGGCCGTGGCCGCCCTGCCCGACCCGATCGGCACGGTGCTGGCCGACTGGACCCAGCCGAACGGGCTGCGCATCCAGCGGGTGCGGGTGCCGCTCGGCGTCGTCGGTGTGATCTTCGAGAGCCGGCCCAACGTCACCGCCGACGCCGCCGCGCTGTGCCTGAAGTCCGGCAATGCCTGCATCCTGCGCTGCGGGTCGGAGAGCTTCCGCAGTTCCACCGCCATCGCCGCCGCGGTCGGGCACGGGCTGAAGAAGGCCGGGCTGCCGCGCAGCGCGGTGCAGGTGGTGCCGACCCGCGACCGCGCCGCGGTCGGCGAACTGCTGGGCCTGACCGGGTTCGTCGACGTGGTGATCCCGCGCGGCGGCAAATCGCTGACCGCCCGGGTGGCGGCGGACAGCCGGATCCCGGTGCTGTGGCACCTGGACGGCATCTGCCACACCTATGTGCACGAAGCCGCCGATCCGGAGATGGCGCGGCGGGTCGTCTACAACGCCAAGATGCGGCGCACCGGCGTCTGCGGCGCCACCGAGACGCTGCTGATCGACCGCAGCGTCGCCGGGACGATGCTGCGGCCGATCCTGGACGACCTGATCGAGGCCGGCTGCGAGATCCGCGGCGACACCGTGGTGCAGGCGATCGACCCGCGCGTCCTCGCCGCCTCCGACGACGACTGGGACACCGAGTATCTCGACGCCATCCTGTCGGTGAAGACGGTGGACGGGCTGGACGCCGCGATCGAGCACGTCAACCTGCACGGCAGCCACCACACCGACGGCATCGTCACCGCCGACGAGGCCGCGACCGATGCGTTCCTGGCCCGGGTCGACAGCGCCATCGTGCTGGTCAACGCCTCGACCCAGTTCGCCGATGGCGGCGAGTTCGGCATGGGCGCCGAGATCGGCATCGCCACCGGCCGGCTGCACGCCCGCGGCCCGGTCGGCACCGAGCAGCTGACGAGCTACAAGTATCTCGTCCGCGGCGCCGGCCAGACCCGGCCCTGACGGCCGGCGGGATCACCATCGATTGTACCCATCCGCAATGCCCTTTCGATCCATTCTCCCCCTCCCCTTGCGGGAGAGGGCAGGGGGAGGGGTGTCCCTCCGCATGAGCTGGTGGACAGTCGACTTCGGACATTCGCAGGTATCGAGCCATCTGTTTGGCCTTAGACAGCCCCCTCCCCCTGCCCCCTCCCGCGGGGGGAGGGGGAGCATTGATGATACGGCCATAGTTCCCGCGGGTGGGCTTGCGCCATGCTGACCCCGCCCAATTCCCGGCATGGCCGGATCTGGGACGGCTGCCGCGTCGGGCTGCTCGGTGGGTCGTTCAACCCGGCCCATGACGGGCACCGGCACATCAGCCTGGAGGCGATGAAGCGGCTGGGCCTGGATGCCGTGTGGTGGCTGGTGTCGCCGCAGAACCCGCTGAAACCGGCCGACGGCATGGCGCCCTTCGCCGAGCGGATCGACTCCGCCCGCCGCGTCGCCCGCCACCCGCGCATCGTCGTCACCGGGATCGAGGCCGAGCTCGGCACCCGCTACACCGCCGACACGCTGCGGGCGCTGACCGCCCGCTTCCCGCGGACCGAGTTCGTCTGGCTGATGGGCGCCGACAACCTGGCGCAGATCCGCCACTGGCAGCGCTGGACGAAAATCTTCGAGACCGTGCCGGTTGCCGTCTACGACCGTCCTACCTATTCTCTAAGGGCGTTGTCGGGATTGGCGGCGCAGCGGTTCGCGCGGGCGCGGATCGACCAGGATCACACCCGGGCTCTGGCCGGAACGGCCGCGCCGGCCTGGGTGTTCTTCCTGGCGAAGCGTCATCCGGCCTCGGCCACGGCGCTGAGGGCCGCGCGGCAGTTTCGTCCCGACCTTGGCGACGCCGCGGCGCATAAGCGCCGTGCCGCCGCACAACCTTGAGGTGAACGCCATACGACCGAACACCGAGACGCCCCGGGCCGAAGCCGGGCGTCTGCCGCCGGGCCTCGCAGCCAGCCTTGCCCGGCCTCTGCTCGAGACTGCTCTGACGTCGCTCGACGACGACAAGGCCGAAGATCTGGTCGTGATCGACCTGACCGGCCGGTCCTCCATCGCCGACAGCCTGATCATCGCCACCGGCCGCTCCTCGCGCCAGGTCGCCGCCATGGCCGACCATCTGCTGGAGAAGCTGAAGCCGCTGGTCCCCGGCCCGGTTCAGGTCGAGGGCCAGGCGCGCGGCGACTGGGTGCTGATCGACGCCGGCGACGTGGTCGTCCATCTGTTCCGCCCCGAGGTGCGCGACTTCTACGCCCTCGAGAAGATGTGGGACGACGACGCCGAGCGGGTGACCCGCATCGGCACCGCCTGAGCGGGTCCTGACGGTTCCGCGATGCGGCTGACCATTGCCGCGGTCGGCCGCGCCCGTCCGGGGCCGTTGCGCGATCTGTTCGACGACTATGCCGGCCGCTCCATCTGGCCGCTGACCCTGCGTGAGGTCGAGGCCCGCAAGGGCCTGTCCGGCTTCGCCCTGAAGCGCGAGGAAGCTGCGCTGCTGCTGGCCGCGGTGCCGGCCGGGGCCGCCGTGGTGGCGCTGGACGAGCGCGGCCGCGACCTCGACAGCGTCGCCTTCGCCCGCCTGCTCGGCCGCTGGCGCGACGAGGGGCGCGGCGAGTTGGCCTTCCTGATCGGCGGCGCCGACGGCCATGACGATTCGGTGCGCGATCGCGCCGAGCTGCTGCTGTCCTTCGGCCGCCTGACCTGGCCGCACATGCTGGCCCGGACGATGCTGGCCGAGCAGATCTACCGCGCCCAGACCATCCTGAGCGGGCACCCGTATCATCGGGCGTGAACGCGTGACGAAAGGGGAGCGGGAAAGACCATGTCGCTCGCGCCGCTGCTGGACGCCCCGCTCGCCATCCAGATCCATGTCGCCGCGGTCTGCATCGCCGTCATCCTGGCGCCGCTGCAGTTGATCCTGCCGAAGGGGACTCCGCGCCACCGCGCCATGGGCCGGGTCTGGGTCACGGCGCTCGTCGCCGCCTGCCTCAGCGCGTTCTTCATCCTCGACCGTCCCCTGCCGCCACATGTCGGGCCGGTGAGCTGGCTTCGCCTCCTGGCCGTGCTCACTCTGATCAGCCTGTGGTGGGCGGTCAGCGCGGCCCGTCGGCACGACATCGAGCGCCACCGCCGGATAATGCGGAAGATCGTCTACTTTGCTCTCGGGATCCCGCTGATCGCCGCCTTCGCCGTTCCCGGCCGCATCATGTTCCGGGTTCTGTTCGGGTCCTGAGATGCGCCGAGGCCGGCGCCGTCACCCCGTCGCCGCGAAGTTGCGATAGCTGCCGATCAGCTCCTCCACGGGGCCGGAGCGGCAGCCGCGCTCGCGGGCCAGGCTGGCGGCGTCGCGCTCATTCGCGGCACGCCGGCTCCCGAGCTCCTGCCAGACCGCGGACTCATTACCCGGAGCGCCCGAGGCGCCGGCGAGCTGCCCGGCCGCTTCGGATTCCGCCTGCGACAGCACCTGTCCGAAGCGCTGCTCCTGCTGCGGGTCGAGCCGCACCCGACAGGACCGGGCGGCGGATTCGGCCCGCACCATGGCGTCGTAGCGCTGCAGCGCATCGCCGGCATGGCCCGCCTGCTGCGGCACCCGCCCCGCCCCGGAATAGCTGGAATAGCCGGGGTAGCCGGAATTGCCGGGGTACCCGGGATCGATATAGCCTTGCTCGTTGCAGCCCGCGAGGGCGAGAACCGCCACCACCGCGGCCAATCCGAGGCGCGTGATGCGCATCGCTTCCTCCGTCATCGTCGTCAGGTCAGCCCTGACCGGCGGACAAACGCTCGGCGAGGGCGATCAGATCCATGATCTGCGGATCGGAGCAGCCACGCGCTGCGACCGCATCGCGCACCACCCGCTCCTGCTGCGTGCGGCGAGACGCGATGTCGCCCAGCACCTCCGGATCGGTCGGCACCGTGCCCTCCCGCTTGGCCAGAGCTTCGGTCGCCTGGCGCTGGGCCTCGACCATGGCGTCGGACAGCCGGGCCTCCCGCCCCTCCTCCAGCGCCGCGCCGCAGACGTAGCGCGCGGCATTGGCCCGCAGCGCCGCCTGCCAGCGGTCGACCGGATCCTTGGTGTCATAGGCGGCGCCGACCACCGGGCCGGCACAGCCGGCGAGCAGCAGGGCCATGGAAAGCCATCGGGTGCCGAACCTTGCCATGCCGCCTCCGTTCCGGGCCGCCCTGGGCGAAACGCCCTTGTGCCGGCGGCGCCAATCGATACATGAAGGGCGGATTCCGAGAAAGGACATGCGATGAGCGCAGCGACCCCACCCCGTCCCGTCGTCCTCTGCGTCCTCGACGGCTGGGGCTGGCGCGAGGAGGAGGCGGACAACGCCGTGCGCCTGGCCGACACGCCCAATTTCGACCGGCTGTGGGCCGAGGAGCCGCACGCCTTCCTGCAGGCCAGCGAGGAGGCCGTCGGCCTGCCGCACGGCCAGATCGGCAATTCCGAGGTCGGGCACATGAATCTCGGCGCCGGCCGGGTGGTGTTCCAGGACCTGCAGATGATCTTCAACGCCATCGCCGACGGCTCGCTGGCCAGGGCCAAGGCGCTGCAGAAGCACATCGCGGCGCTGAAGGCCTCCGGCGGCACCTGCCACCTGATGGGCCTGCTGTCGCCCGGCGGCGTGCATGCCCATCAGGACCAGATCGCGGCGCTGGCCAGGATCGTCGCCGAGGCCGGGGTGCCGGTGGCGATCCATGCCTACACCGACGGCCGCGACACCCCGCCGCGCGCCGGCGCCGACTATCTGCGCCGCTTCCTGCAAGACATCGACGGGCTGTCGAACGCCCGCGTCGCCACGGTCGACGGGCGCTACTACGCCATGGACCGCGACAAGCGCTGGGAGCGGGTGGAGAAGGCCTACCGGGCCGTTGCCGAGGCCAAGGGCGAGGCGGCGCCGGACCCGGTCGCCGCGGTCGAGGCCGCCTACCGCGCCGACACCGGCGACGAGTTCATCCTGCCGAGCGTGATCGGCGACTATGCCGGCATGAAGGATGGCGACGGCGTGCTGTGCGCCAATTTCCGGGCCGACCGGGTGCGCGAGATCCTGCAGGCGCTGCTGGACCCGGCCTTCGACGGCTTTGCCCGCACCCCGGTCCGCTTCGCCGATGCCTGCGGCATGGTCGAGTATTCCGACCTGCTGAACCGCTTCATGTCGGCGATCTTCCCGCCGAAATCGATCGACAAGGGCCTGGGCGAGGTGGTGGCCGAGGCCGGCAAGACCCAGCTGCGCACCGCCGAGACCGAGAAGTACCCGCATGTGACCTTCTTCTTCAACGGCGGCGAGGAGACGCAATTCCCCGGCGAGGACCGGATCCTGGTGCCCTCCCCCAAGGTCGCGACCTACGACCTGCAGCCGGAGATGTCGGCGCCGCAGGTGTGCGAGAAGCTGGTCGCGGCGATCGACAGCGGCAAATACGACCTGGTGGTGGTCAATTTCGCCAACCCGGACATGGTCGGCCACACCGGCATCCTGGCGGCGGCGATCAAGGCCTGCGAGACGGTCGATACCTGCCTCGGCAAGGTCGAGGCCGCGGTGCGGCGCCAGGGCGGCGCCATGATCGTCACCGCCGACCACGGCAATGCCGAGCTGATGCGCGACCCTGTCACCGGCGGCCCGCACACCGCGCACACGCTGAACAAGGTACCGGTGATCCTGGTCAACGAGCCGGAGCCGCGCCGCAGCCTGCACGACGGCAGGCTGGCCGATGTGGCGCCGACCCTGCTGGCGCTGATGGGGCTGCCGCAGCCGGAGGAAATGACCGGCCGCAGCCTCGTCGACGCCTCCTGAACGCCGCAATCAGGGCGGCAAGGTGACGCGAAACCGCAAAGATGGACGTCAGGTAACTTGATCCCGCCGAAACCCGGCAGATATCATCGATGGGCGTCCACCCTGGCCAGCCGCCTCTCCGGTTCCGGAGACGGCCGGTCGGCCGATTGACTCGAGCGCCTGGCGACCCGCCGCCAGCGAGGGCAAGCATGAAGAAGCACCTGAACGCCGTCGCCATCGGGGCCCTGATGGGCCTGGCCTTCGTCGGCGGGCACACCCTGACCTTCCAGGGCTGGGCGCAGGACAAGGCACCCGACAAGGCCGCGACCAGCAGCGACGCCACCGACACCTACAAGCAGCTCGACCTGTTCGGCGAGGTGTTCGAGCGGGTGCGCGCGGAATATGTCGAGCAGGTCAGCGACAAGCAGCTGATCGAATCCGCGATCAACGGCATGCTGACCTCGCTGGACCCGCACTCCAACTTCCTGAACTCCGACGAGTTCCAGGACATGCAGTCCCAGACCCGCGGCAGCTTCGGCGGCCTCGGCATCGAGGTGACGATGGAGAACGGGGTGGTGAAGGTGGTGTCGCCGATCGACGACACCCCGGCCGCCCGGGCCGGGGTCCAGGCCGGCGACCTGATCATCGCCATCGACGGCAAGCCGATCGTCAATATGAGCCTCAACGAGGCGGTCGATAAGATGCGCGGCCCAGTGGGCAGCAACATCGTCATCACCGTCCGCCGCGGCGACGCGGAGCCCTTCGACCTGACCCTGGCGCGCGCCACCATCCCGGTGGAATCGGTGCGCTGGCGGACCGAGGGCGACATCGGCTACATCCGCATCACCAGCTTCACCGAGCGCACCGAGGACGGGCTGAAGCGCGGCATCGCCGACATCAAGAAGAAGCTCGGCGACAAGCTGCAGGGCTATGTCCTCGACCTGCGCAACGACCCGGGCGGCCTGCTGGACCAGGCGATCGCCGTCTCCGACGCCTTCCTCGACAAGGGCGAGATCGTCTCGACCCGGTCGCGCAAGGCCGACCAGGCGCAGCGCTACAACGCCACTCCGGGCGACCTGGCCGACGGCCTGCCGCTGGTGGTGCTGATCAACGGTGGCTCCGCCTCGGCGTCGGAGATCGTGGCCGGCGCGCTGCAGGACCACCACCGCGCCGTGCTGATGGGGACGCAGAGCTTCGGCAAGGGCTCGGTCCAGACCATCATCCCGCTGCCGGGCCATGGCGCGATGCGGCTGACCACGGCGCGCTACTACACCCCGTCGGGCCGGTCGATCCAGCAGCTCGGCATCACCCCGGACATCGAGGTGCAGCAGGCCCGGATCGAGGAGATCGCGCAGATGCGCGGCTACCGCGAGGCCGACCTGAAGGGCGCGCTGAACAACGACAACAAGCAGAACGTGCCGGGCGAAGGCGGCACCGACCAGAAGGCCCCGACACCGCCGCCGGGCGGTGGCGCCCAGACCGACAAGCCCGCCACCCCGGGCCAGGACAAGGCGGCGTCGCCGCCGTCCGACGGCGCGGCCGATGCGAACAAGCCGGCGGATGTCGACTACCAGCTGTCGCGGGCGCTCGACCTGCTGCGCGGCTTGGCGCTGTTCCAAAAGGGGCAGGCGGGCTGAGCCGCCGCGCCATGCCGACGCCGGACAAACCAAGGGACTCCCTGCCCTACCGGCCCTGCGTCGGCATCATGCTGCTGGACCGCGACGGCCGCGTCTTCGTGGCGCGCCGCCGCGACACGCCCGATGGCTGGCAGATGCCGCAGGGCGGCATCGACAAGGGCGAGACGGTGCGCCAGGCCGCCTTCCGCGAGATGAAGGAGGAGATCGGCACCGACCGGGCCGAATTCCTGGCCGAGGCGCCGAAGTCGGTGCGCTACGATCTGCCGGACCATCTTGTCGGCAAGGTCTGGGGCGGGCGCTACCGCGGCCAGGAGCAGCGCTGGGTGGCGCTGCGCTTCCTGGGCGAGGACCGCGATATCGACCTCGAGACCGAGCACCCGGAGTTCGACGCCTGGCGCTGGTCGGCGCCGGACCGGGTGCTGGCCGAGATCGTGCCGTTCAAGCGCGATGTCTACGCCACCGTCCTGGCCGCCTTCGCTTCGCTGCTGAGGGGGGCCGGCACCTAAGCCAGCTGATGGCCATCCTCGCCCTGCACCACGTCAACCTGACCTTTCCGGCCGAGCTGGAGGCCGAGACGGTGCGCTTCTATGTCGAGACGCTGGGGCTGGAGGTCCTGCCAAAACCGCAGGGGCGCCGCAGCCAGGGCGCTTGGCTGCGGGTCGGCGCCGCCGAGATCCATCTGTCGCCGGACGCGCCCGGCCGCGCCGAGCAGATGGCGGCGGACCGCCATCTCTGCCTGATCGTCACGGATCTGGACTCCGCCGAAGCCCGGCTGCGCGCCGCCGGGGCACCGATCGAGCACGATCCGCGGCCGCCGGTCGGCTATCGCCGCCTGTTCACCCGCGACCCGGCGGGCAACCGTCTGGAGTTGAGCGAACCGCCGCGGTGACCGGCGCCGGCTGGGCCTGACACGTCGACCTTCCTTTTCCGCGTATGGATAACGATATGTTATCGTATTGATAGCAGATCCGTGCCGTGGAGACGATGTCATGACGCTGCAGATCCGTGATGACCGTGCGCGTGCGCTCGCCCGGGAACTGGCCGCCAGACGCAAGGTGACCATGACCGAAGCCGTCATCCAGGCTCTGGAAGGCGAGCTGCGCCGCGAGGCGCAGAAGGAACCCCTCGCCGATCGCATCGCACGGATCGCGGCCATTGCCGCCGCGGAAGCCGGACCGGGCGGGCGTGCCATGACCAAGGACGAGATCGATGAGATGTGGGGCCATTGATGTTCGTCGACACGTCGGTGATCGTCGCCCTGATCGCCGATGAGCCGGATGCGGCTCGCTTTGTCGACCTCCTGGCGAGAGCCGAACGGCGCCTGACCTCGGGCCTCGTGATCCTCGAGGCGGTGATGCGCCTCTCCACCCTGCTGCAACTCGCCCCGGTCCGGGCCGAAGCCCTGATCCATATGCTGCTCGACGAAGCAGGGATCACGGTCATCCCGATCGACGGCGAGACCGCGACCGCAGCCGTCGCCGCCTTCGCCGCCTATAACAAGGGCCGGGGCCATCCGGCGCAGCTCAACCTCGCCGACTGCATGTCCTATGCCTGCGCCCGGACGCATGGCGTGCCGCTGCTGTTCAAGGGCGACGACTTCTCCAGGACCGATATCGAGGTGGCCGGGGCCGCCTAGAGGAAGCTGTACGGGTCGATGTCGACCTGCACCCGCACCGTTCCCGGCACCTGCACCCGTGACACCCATTCCGCCACCAGCGGCTGCACGCCGATGCGGCGGTCGGCCTTCAGCAGCAGGCGGCGGCGGTGGCGGCCGCGCAGCATCGCCAGCGGCGCGTCGGCCGGCCCCAGCACCATCAGCCCGCCGCCCTGCGGCGCCGCCCGGCCGAGATCCTGCGACACCCGGTCGACCGCGCCGCGGTCGGGGCCGGAGACGATCAGCGCCACCAGCTTGCCGTAGGGCGGCAGGCCGCGTGACCGCCGCGCCTCCGCCTCCGACGCCAGGAAGCCGTCGCGGTCGTCGGCCACCAGGGTCTGCATCACCGGGTGGTCCGGCATGAAGCTCTGCAGCAGCACCCGGCCCGGCTTCTCGCCGCGCCCGGCCCGGCCGCCGACCTGGTGCAGCAGCTGCCAGGTCCGCTCCGCCGCCCGCAGGTCGCCGCCGGCGAGGCCGAGATCGGCGTCGACCACCCCGACCAGGGTCAGGCCCGGGAAGTTGTGGCCCTTGGCCAGGATCTGGGTGCCGATCAGCAGGTTGACGGCGCCGCTGTCGAGGTCGGCGGTCAGGTCGGCGATCGCCTGGGGCCCTGAGAAGGTGTCGGAGGCGACGATCTGCCAGCGCGCCTCCGGCAGTGTGGCGTCGACCTCCTCGGCGATCCGCTCCACCCCCGGGCCGCAGGCGGCGAAGCTGCCCTCGGCATGGCAGGATGGGCAGGCCTTGGGCAGCGGCGCGCGGTGGCCGCAATGGTGGCATTCCAGCCGCCCGGCCAGGCGGTGCTCGACCAGCCAGGCGGTGCAGTGCGGGCATTCCAGGCGATGGCCGCACTGCCGGCACAGGGTCAGGGGCGCGTAGCCGCGGCGGTTCAGGAACAGCATCGCCTGCTCACCCGCCGCGAGCGTCTCGACCACCGCCTCGCGCAGGGTCGGCGACAGGAAGCGGCCCCGCGGCGGCGATTCGCGGCGCATGTCGATCGCGCTGACCGCCGGCAGCCGCGCCGCGCCGTGCCGCGACGGCAGTTCCAGCGCCGCATATCGCCCGGCCTCGACATTGGCCAGCGTCTCCAGCGACGGGGTGGCCGAGGCCAGCACCACCGGGAAGCCGCCGAGATGGCCGCGCAACACCGCCATGTCGCGGGCCTGGTAGACGACGCCGTCCTCCTGCTTGAAGGCGCTCTCATGCTCCTCGTCGACCACGATCAGGCCGAGATCGGGATAAGGCAGGAACAGGGCCGAGCGGGCGCCGACCACCACCCGCGCCTCGCCGAAGGCCACCGCCCGCCAGTTGCGCCGGCGCTGGGTCGAGCTCAGCTCCGAATGCCATTCGGTCGGCCGCACGCCGAAGCGGGCGGCGAAGCGGTCGAGCCAATGCGCCGACAGCGCGATCTCCGGCAGCAGCACCAGCACCTGCCGGCCGGCCGCCAGCGCCGCCGCCACCGCCTCGAAATAGACCTCGGTCTTGCCCGAGCCGGTGACGCCGTCGAGCAGCGTGGTCGAATAGCCGCCATCGGCGACCGCGTCGATCAGCCGGTCGGCGGCCTCGCGCTGGGTCTCGCCCAGCACCGCCCGCGGCCGGGCGAGGTCGGGCTGCGGCACCGGGTCGAAGCCGGGCAGCAGCACGGTCTCCAGCAGCCCGGCCTCGGCCATGCCCTTGATCACGCCGGAACCGCAGCCGGCCTCGCGCGCCAGCTCGGCCGGCAGCCGCGGCGGCCCGTCCTCCAGCACCGCCAGCACCCGCCGCCGGGCACCGCTGAGCTTGGCTCCCTCCGGCAGAGATTCCGCGCGGCGATAGGCCGTGATCGGCTTCGGCGGCTCCAGCGCCCCGGTCGAGGACAAGGTCATGCGCAGCACCGCGCCCGGCGGCGACAGGGTGTAGCGGGCGACCCGGTCGATGAAGCCGCGCGCCACCTCCGGCAGCGGCGGCAGGTCGAAGCGGTGCAGCACCGGCTTCAGCCGGGCCCTGGCGACCTGGCCGGTGCCCGGTCCCCAGACCACGCCGATCCGCCTGAGACGGCCCAGCGGCACCTCGACATAGCTGCCGGGCGCAAGATCCATGCCCTCCGGCACCGCGTAATCGTAAGCTTCTGCCAGGGGCAGCGGCAGCAGCACCCGGACCGTGGCGATCGCGCCACTCTCCTCCGCGACCGGCGTCGCTGCTGTGGCCTCGGACTCCGCCATGGGCTAGACTTGCTCCCGCGGGCCGACGCCGGTGCCGCGCATCGGCCCGAAGCGACCGCTGGCCATTGGAACGAGGCCCATGAAGTTCTTCATCGATACCGCCGACTTCAACGAAATCCGTGACCTGGCCTCCACCGGCCTGGTCGATGGGGTGACCACCAACCCCTCCCTGATCGCCAAGTCCGGGGCCAAGTTCCTGGACCTGATCCCGCAGATCTGCGAGGTGGTGAAGGGGCCGGTCTCGGCCGAGGTCGCCGCGACCGATTTCGACACCATGATGGCCGAGGGCCGCAAGCTGTCCAAGATCGCGAAGAACATCGCGGTCAAGGTGCCGCTGACGCCCGCCGGGCTCAAGGTCTGCCGCACCTTGTCCGACGCCGGCACCATGGTCAACGTCACGCTGTGCTTCTCGGCCGGTCAGGCGATCCTGGCGGCGAAGGCCGGCGCGACCTTCGTCTCGCCCTTCGTCGGCCGGCTCGATGATGTCGGCGAGGACGGCATGGCGCTGATCGCCGACATCGTCCAGATCTATCGTCAGTACCCGGACATCAAGACCCAGGTGCTGGTGGCGTCGATCCGCGGCCCGCGCCACGTGATCGAGGCGGCCAAGCTCGGCGCCCATGTCGGCACCCTGCCGCCGGCGGCGCTGCGCGCCCTGTTCAGCCACCCGTTGACCGACAAGGGCCTGTCCGCCTTCGTGGCCGACTGGCAGAAGACCGGCCAGAGCATCCTCGACGAGCACGAGCTCGCCGCCGTCAAGAAGATGGCGTGAGGACGGCCCGTTGGCACAGGAAGTGAAGCGGCCGGACGCCCCCGCGCTCACCGCGGCGGACGTCTCGGCTTGGCTGCTGGCCCATCCGGACTTCCTGGTCCAGCACCCGGATCTGCTGGGCCGGCTCGCGCTGCCGCCGCGCGATCGCGGCGACGGGGTGATCGACCTGCAGGGCTTCCAGGCCGAAAGGCTGCGCGGCCAGGTCGACCGGCTGAAGGAGCAGCAGCGCGCCTTCATCGGCGCCAGCCGCGCCAATCACAACACCCAGAACCGGGTGCATGCGGCGATCCTGTTCCTGCTCGATGCCGAAAGCTTCGAGCAGTTGATCCACACGGTGTCGACCGACCTTGCCGTGCTGCTCGACCTCGACGTGGTGACGCTCTTGGTCGAGGCGGCGGAGGGCGAGGAATCGCCGCCGCACAGCGCCGAGGTCCGCATCGTCGGGCCCGGCGAGGTCAGCCGCCGCCTGGGCGGGCAGGAGCTGATGCTCGAATCGGACATCGCCGGCGAGGAGGCGCTGTTCGGCGCCGGCGCCGGGCTGGTGCGCAGCCAGGCGCTGGTCCGCCTGAACGTGTCGCCGGAGGTGCCGCCCTGCGTCCTGGCCCTCGGCAGCCGCGACCCGGAGATGTTCCATCCCGGCATGCGGACCGAGCTGGTCGGCTTCCTCGGCCGGGTGCTGGAGCGCTGCATCCGCTCCTGGCTGACCGGCCCCGGGCAGGATTAGGACCAGCCCGATGGGCGCCCCGGGCGATACGGCGCCCATTCCCTTATCGGACTCCATGGCCGGCTGGCCGGCGGCGGCGGATCTGCGCGACGCCGCCGGCCGCTGGCGGGTCTGGCTGGAGGACGAGAAGCGGGTGTCGCCACACACGCTGCGCGCCTATCTCGGCGATGTCGGCCGCTTCGTCGGCTTCCTGGCCGATCATCTCGGCCGGCCGCCGAGCCTGAACGACCTCTCCGCCGCCGCCCTGTCCGACCTGCGCGCCTTCCAGTCGCGCCGGGCCGCAAGCGGCGCCGGCGCCGCCACCCGGGCGCGCGGCCTGTCTGGCGTCCGCAACTTCCTGGCCCATCTCGACCGCGCCGGGGTGCTGCACAACGCGGCGATCGGGTCCCTGCGCAACCCGAAGCTGCCGAAGCGCCTGCCGCGGCCACTGGCCGTGACCGACGCGCTGGCCGCGGTCGACACGATCGAGACCCTGAGCGACGAGGAGTGGATCGGCCTGCGCGACCGCGCCCTCCTCTTCCTGCTCTATGGCTGCGGCCTGCGCCTGGGCGAGGCGCTGGGGCTGACCCGGCGCGAGGCCCCGCAGGGCGACACGCTGGTGGTCACCGGCAAGGGCCGCAAGCAGCGCATGGTGCCGGTGCTGCCGGCGGTGCGCGAGGCGGTCGACGCCTATGTCGCCGCCTGCCCCTTCCCGCTCGCCGCCGCCGGGCCGCTGTTCCTGGGCGCCCGCGGCGGCCCGCTGAACCCCGGCGTGGCCGAGCGCCAGATGCGCCAGCTGCGCGCCGTGCTGGGCCTGCCAGATTCGGCGACGCCGCATGCCCTGCGGCACAGCTTCGCCACCCATCTCCTGGCCGGCGGCGGTGACCTGCGCACGATCCAGGAGCTGCTGGGCCACGCCGCCCTGTCGACTACCCAGCGCTACACCGAGATCGACACCGAGCGGCTGATGACCGTCTATGCCGACGCCCACCCGCGTGCCCGGCGCAGCGGGGGCTGAGGAAGCGTCTTCAATTGCCTCTCCCGCTTGGCGGGAGAGGCAAAACACTCCGGCCTTAACCCATCCGGCCCTAGCCTGGCGGCAAACCGTTCTCGAAGCAGTAATGGATCGTCGGGAAGCTGTGGCGCAGCGCCACCGCGTCGGGCCGCACCGCTTCCGGCGATTCACCACGCACCAGCACCCGGGCGATCAGCTCGGCGATCGCCTCCATCTCGCGCTCGCGCATGCCGAAGCGGGTGACCTCGATGGTGCCGATGCGCAGGCCGCCGGGATAATCCCAGTCCTCCTTGCGGTCGGCCGGCAGCAGGTTCTTGTTCACGATCAGGTTGGCGCGCTCCAGCGTCTGCGCCGCCGCCAGGCCGCGGCCGAAGCCGCGGGCGTCGGCGATCGCCTGATGCGTGGTGGTGAAGCCCTTGTGGGCGCCGAGCATCGGTACGCCGCGCTCCTGCAGCGCCCGCGCCAGGGCCTGGGCATTGGCGACGATCTGGGCCTGCAGCTCGGCGCCGAACGCGATCGCCTCCGCCGTCGCCAGGGCCAGCGCCGCCACCCGGTTGACCTGGTGCGTCGCCGCCCAGACCGGGAAGACCGCCGTCGTCACCGCCTCGGTGATCGTGGGATCGTCCCACAGCAGGATGCCGGATTGCGGCCCGGCGAAGGTCTTGCCGGCCGAGCCGGTGATGATGTCCGCGCCTTCCTTCAGCGGGTCCTGGAACTGGCCGCCGCCGATCAGGCCGAGCTGATGCGCCGCGTCGAAGAAGAAGCGCCCGCCCCACTCCGCGATCACCTCCCGCATCGCCGCCACCGGCTGCGGGAACAGCGTCATCGACAAGCCCAGCGCGACCAGCTTCGGCCGCGCCAGCGGCGCCGCCCGGCGGAACAGGTCGAGGTCGACCACCAGCTCCTCGGGGTCCATCGGGATGTCGACGATGGTGCGGCCCATGGCGCCGGCCGGCCCGTCGAACCGGTTCGAGGAATGTCCGCCGGTGGGCTGCGCCGCGGTCATCACCACGTCACCCGGCGCGGTCAGCGCGGTGTAGACCACGGCGTTGCCGATCATCGAGGCGCACAGCCGGTGGTCGGCATAGTTGCAGCGGAAATGGCGCTTCAGCAGCTCGACGCACAGCGCCTCGACCTCGTCGATATGGCGGGTGCCGGCGAACCAGCGGTTGACCCGGCCGATATGGCCCTCCGCCGCGCGGGTACCGATCTCCGCCGCCAGCAGGGCCCGCACGCCCGGGCTGGTCGGGGCCTCGGGCGCCAGCAGGTTGATGCAGTCCTCGCCGCGCCACTGCGCGTTGCGCCCGACCGCCGCCTTCACCGCCTCGCCCATCGCCGCCGGATCGGCGCAGGCATCCAGCACGGCCCGGGCCGTCGCCAGCGCTTCCCGGTCATGCACCTCGATGCGGTTCGACATATCCGGTGAGTCCATGGTCGCCTCCTGTTCGTTCCAACGAGGCTATGACGAAATCATCGGCAACGGATTTCGATTTGCACAACCGGAATTTCCGTTATGGAATGTCCGAATGTCGCTTCGAGGAAATCCATGAAAAGCCCGAACCGTCCCGCCTCGATCGAGCTCGACGCCATCGACCGGCGCATCCTCGATGCGCTGCAGGAGGACAACCAGATCACCAACCTGGCCCTGGCCGAGCGGGTCGGCCTGTCGCCGCCGGCCTGCCTGAAGCGGGTGCGGCGGCTGCGCCAGGAGCGGGTGGTGGTGCGCGACGTGGCGCTGGTCGACCCGGAGAAGGTCGGCCAGACCATCGTCGCCTTCGTCGGGGTCGAGCTGGACCGCCAGCGCGAGGACGTGCTGGCCGCCTTCGAGCGCAAGATCTCGGCCGAGCCGGAGGTGCAGCAATGCTATTTCGTGTCCGGCGAGACCGATTATCTGCTGGTCGTCACCTGCCGCGACATGGAGGCTTACAACCTGTTCTGCCGGCGCGTGCTGGCCAACGAGCACAACATCAAGCGCTTCCGCACCAGCTTCAACCTGTCGCGGGTGAAGTACGAGACCAAGGTGTCGATCGGGGCGTGACGCCGGTCAGCGAGTAGGAACCGGCACGTCCTTCGAGTAATCGTAGAAGCCGCGCTTGGTCTTGCGGCCGAGCCAGCCAGCCTCGACATATTTCACCAGCAGCGGACAGGGCCGGTACTTGCTGTCGGCCAGGCCGTCATAGAGCACATTCATGATCGACAGGCAGGTGTCGAGGCCGATGAAGTCGGCCAGCTCCAGCGGGCCCATCGGGTGGTTGGCGCCGAGCTTCATCGAGGTGTCGATCGCCTCGACCGAGCCCACCCCCTCATAGAGGGTGTAGACCGCCTCGTTGATCATCGGCAGCAGGATGCGGTTGACGATGAAGGCCGGGAAATCCTCCGACACCGCCGGGGTCTTGCCCAGCTTCAGCGCCAGGTCGCGGATCGCCTCATAGGTCGCGTCATCGGTGGCGATGCCGCGGATGACCTCGACCAGCTTCATCACCGGCACGGGGTTCATGAAATGCATGCCGATGAAGCGCTCGGGCCGATCGGTCGTGGCCGCGAGGCGGGTGATCGAGATCGAGCTGGTGTTGGTCGCCACCATCGCCCGCTCGTTCAGATGCGGCACCAGCTGCTTGAAGATCTCGCGCTTGATCGGCTCGCTCTCGGTCGCCGCCTCGATCACCAGGTCGCAATCCTTGAACGCCTGGTACTCGGCGGCGGTGTGGATCCGGGCCAGGACCGTCGGCTTCTCCTCAGCGGTCAGCTTGCCGCGGCCGATCAGCCGGTCGACATGGCCTTCGATGGACTCCCTCGCCCGCTCCAGGGCCTTCGGATCGACGTCCAGGAGCCGGATGGTGAAGCCGCTCTGGGCGCCGACCTGGGCAATGCCGCTGCCCATTTGCCCTGCGCCGATGACGCCGATCGTCTGGATCATGCCTGGGTTCCGCTCCGAACGTCCCTGTCCCGCCGGCCGCCCGCATTGGTGCGGTGCAGCAAAGAGGTCGAACGATAGTGATGTCCGACAGAGCTTGTCAACGCGACTGCCGTCCACGCAAGCATCTTGCCCAAGCTGTGGGCAGACGGGCTCACCGATGCGCCCCGGGGACCCACAATACATCCTCCTTGCCGTCGCCATTCATGTGGCGGGACAGGACGAACAGATGGTCCGACAGGCGGTTGGCGTATTTCAGTGCCTCGCGGTTGACCGGCTCGACAGCCATCAGGGCCGAGACCAGCCGCTCCGCCCGCCGCACCACGGTGCGGCCGTGGTGCAGATGGGCCGAGGCGGCGCTGCCGCCTGGCAGCACGAAGCTGTTCAGCGGCGCCAGGGACGCGTTCATGGCGTCGATCTCGCGCTCCAGCCGCTCCACCTGCGCCGCCGTCACCCGCAGCGGCGGATACTTGGGATCAGGCTCCTCCGGCGTCGCCAGGTCGGCGCCGAGATCGAACAGGTCGTTCTGGATCCGGCCGAGCATGGCGTCGGCCTCGCCTTCGGTGTGCAGCCGGGCCAGACCGATCACGGCGTTGGCCTCGTCCACCGTGCCATAGGCCTCGACCCGCAGGTCGTGCTTGGCCACCCGCCGGCCGCCGACCAGCGAGGTCTCCCCGGCGTCGCCGCCGCGGGTGTAGATCCGGGTCAGCGTGACCATGGCTGCCGCATATCCAGGTCGCTCAAGCCGTCCACAGGGCCAGCAGGAAGAACAGGATGGCCAGGGCCTGGAAGCCGATGCGGGCCTGCATCAGCTTGTTGCCCCATTTCCGGTTGAACGGCCCGTTCTGCGCCATGCCGAAGACGCCGGTGGCAAGCGAGGCGACCACCCCGAGCATGCAGATCACGGCCAGGACAAGAAACACGATGTTCATGCAAGGATTATAGGGCGCCCCCAAGGCGTCGCCCAGGGTGATTGCACGGAACTGTCACGCCGGCAGTTCAGCCGGGACGACGCCGCGGCACCGGCACATCCACCGCCGCGGGCGGGGGCGGCCGGGTTGCGGGCGGCGCGACGCCCTGGGCCGGACGGGCCGCGGCCACGACCGGCCGCGACCGCGGCGGCGGCACGGTGAAGGGCGCCGGCACCGTCGTGTCTGTCCGGGGCAGCAACGCCTCCACCGCCGGGGTCTGGGCAAAAGCGGTGGGCGGCACGTCGATCAGCGATTCCGGCGCCTTCGGCACGGGGGCTGCCGCCACCGGATTCGGGACGGGCGAAGCGGCCGGCGCCACGGCCGCAGCCGGCGCCGTGGATGGAGCCGATGCCGGGGGCGCGGCAGCGGGTGCCGGCTCGGCCGGCGCCGCGGCGATGGCGGCAGGCTGGGTCGAACCCGGACGGGGCAAAGGCGGCGGCACGGCCGGCGGCGAGGTCAGCACACGGAGGCTGGGGTCGATCTCGACCACATGCGGCGCGGCGGGCGGCGGGGCCACGGTCGCGGCGGGTGCCGGGCCGCCGACGGTCGGCCGGGCCCGCGGCACCGGTGCCTGGGTCGGCCCCGCGGCTGCCGGCTCCGCGTCGGGAGTATCCGGCCGCGCCAGGGGCCGGGGCGCCTGGAACGGCGCCCGCGGCAGCGCCGCCACCTGGGTTTCAACCGACGCCCTGCCGGCGTCGGGCGCCGGCGGCGCGATTCGGGCCGGGGCCGCCGGTGCGGGCGTCGCCCCGGCCTCCTCCACGCCGTCGTCTTCCGAATTCTGGACCGGCCGCGACTGGGCCACCACCCTCGGCCGCACCGCCACCGGCTCCTGCGGCGACGGCTCGACCGGAACGGCCTGTGCCGCGTCGATCGAGGCGTTCAGCGCCCAGCGCTGGGCGCCGATGCGGCACCCCACAGCCTGGCCTTCCTGGCCCTGGCGGCCGATGCGGAAGATGCGACAGACGCGCGGGGAGGTCTGGGTCTTGATCACGGTCACGGACAGGCCCGAGGGCAGGCGCTTCGACGCGTTGGTCCGCTCGGTCTCGAGGATGCGCTGCAGCGCCCGCATGTCGTCGGCCGACAGGTTGCCGAGATCGACCGCTGCCGCGGCGGGCCCGGCCAGGGCCAGCAGCAACAGCGCCACCCCGCCTGTCGTCGCGATCCGACCGATCCCCAACTGCCGCACCCGCAACTCCTCCATCCCCGAACTGGCCTCGATGCCGAGGCCCGCGGTCGCGCCAAGGTAAGCCTTCCTGCCGCCGGTTGCACGCCTCGCGTGCCGGCCCGGTCGGCACGCCGGAGGATCGCCGTTTCCCGATCGCCCGACATGCTCTAGACCGAAGCCATGAGCCTGCTCGACCGAATCCGCACCTGCACCGCCCACGATCCCGCCCGGCTGCGCCCTTGGCGGATCGGCGACATCGTGGCCGGCTGGGTCACGCCGCCCGTGGCCGATCTGCTCGACCGCCGGCCCGGGCCGCTGCGGCCTGAGGGAAGCGGCTGGCGGCTGGACGAGCGCCTGGCCGGACCGGAGGCGCGGGCCGCGGCGCTGGAGGAGGTCACCGATCGGCTGATCGAGGCCGGGCTGGTGCGCAAGCGGCGGAACGAGCGCTATCCGGTGCTGGCCGAATGGGGCGCGCCGCTGCTGGCAACGGTCGACCGCGGCGCCGCGGTGGCGCTGGGCATCAAATCCTTCGGCATCCATCTCAACGGCGTGGTCGAGACGGCCGACGGCCCGCTGCTGTGGATCGCCAGGCGCGCGGCCGACCGGGCGCTGGCGCCCGGCAAGCTGGACAACATCGTCGCCGGCGGCCAGCCGGACGGGCTGAGCCTGGCCGAGAACGTGGTCAAGGAATGCGCCGAGGAGGCCGCGATCCCGCCGGAGCTGGCGCGCCAGGCGGTGCCGGCCGGCGCCATCACCTACATGATGGACACGGCCGAGGGGCTGCGCCGGGACACGCTGTTCGTCTACGACCTTGCGCTGGCGCCCGGCTTCGCGCCGCGCAACACCGACGGCGAGGTCGAGAGCTTCGAACGCCGGCCGCTGGCGGCGGTGCTGGAGCAGGTGCGCGACACCGACGACTTCAAGTTCAACGTCGCCCTGGTGATCATCGACCTGGCGATCCGGCGCGGGCTGATCGGGCCGGAGGAGCCGGATTATCTGGCGCTGTGCCGCGGTCTGCGCGAGCCTACGGATCCGCCCTCCGGCAGCGGTGCCCGCTGACCGGAACAAACACTGCCGCGTGGCGTTCAACAGCCATTCTCGACCCTGGAGCCTCCATGCGATTCCTGCCGCTCGCCCTCGCCCTCGGACTGACCCTTCCGGTCGCCGCCTGCGGCGGCAGCAGCCACACGCCGCCGCCCGGCCCCGCGGGGGCGACGACCGGGCAGGAGCTGATCGACCTGGACAACGCCTACCGCCAGGGCGCGATCACCCAGGACGAGTATGAAGAGCAGCGCGAGAAGATCCTGGACAAATAGGCCCGAGGGGCCGGGCCGTCACAGCCGCCCGCGATAGACGACGAAGCCGGAGCGATCGGCCACCTGGTCGTAAAGCCGCATCGCGGTCTGGTTGGTCTCATGCGTCTGCCAGTAGACCCGGGTGACGCCGGCCGCCCTGGCTTGCTCGTACACGCCCTCGATCAGCGCCTTGCCGATGCCCCGGCCGCGTGCCGCCGCGCTGGTGAACAGATCCTGCAGATAGCAGGTCGGGCCCAGCATGGTGGTGCTGCGGTGGAACAGGTAGTGCGTCAGGCCGAGCAGCCGGCCGTCCAGCTCCGCCACCAGCGCGTGCACCGGCTCATAGGCATCGAAGAAGCGCGCCCAGGTGGCCCGCGTGATCTCCGCCGGCAGCGCGGTCTCGCCGACGCGGCCGTAGAACTCGTTGTAGCCGTCCCACAACGGCAGCCACTGGTCGAAATCGGCGGGGCGGGCGAAGCGGACGGTCGGTAAGGCGGTCATCTCGGCTCCGGAATCGGTGGGTCCCGCCGCCGATGCTAGTCCGGAAACCCCGCCAGCGCCCGCAGCTCGGCGGCGGATCTGCCCTGCGCCCGACAGGCGCGGATTGACGCCGCGTCGCTGCGCTTGGCCAGGCGCTTGCCGGCCGAATCGGTCAGCAGCGCGTGATGGCGCCACGCCGGCACCCGGTACCCGAGCAGCGCCTGCAGCAGCCGGTGGACATGCGTCGCCTCGAACAGGTCGCGGCCACGGGTGACCACGGTGACGCCCTGGATCTCGTCGTCGACCGTCACCGCGAGGTGATAGCTGGTCGGCGTGTCCTTGCGCGCCAGCACGACGTCCCCCTGCCGCTCCGGCCGAGCCGCCTGCTCGCCGGCCACCTCGTCGGTCCAGCCCAGCGGCCCGGCGCGTCGCATCGCCTCGGCCATGTCGAGCCGGAGCGCATAGGGCCGGCCTTCGGCCAGACGGTCGGCGCGCTGCTGCGGCGACAGGCGGCGGCAGGTGCCGGGATAGAGCGGCGTGCCGTCGGGCGTGTCCGCCGGGCCGTGCGGCGCGCTCTGCATCGCCGCGATCTCGGCCTGGATCTCGCGCCGGGTGCAGAAGCAGGGATAGATCAGCCCCTGCCCTTCCAGCACCGCCAGCGCGGCGCGGTAGTCCTCCCAATGCTCCGACTGGCGCCGCACCGGCCCGTCCCAGTCGAGGCCCAGCCAGGCCAGATCCTCCAGGATCGCCGCCTCGAACTCCGGCCGGCAGCGGCCCTGGTCGATGTCCTCGATCCGCAGCAGGAAGCGGCCACCCGCCTGGCGCGCGCGACGCCAGCCGGCCAGCGCCGAATGGGCGTGGCCGAGATGCAGGAAGCCGGTCGGGCTGGGGGCGAAGCGGGTCACGACGGTCATGGCTGACACAGCACTAAGGAAGCCCGGCCGCGGTTGACAAGAGACGGCAGCGCCGGGACAGATGGCGCATGGATACAAATCGTCCCTCCTCCGGCCCCGCCCTCTTCGGCCCCCGCCTCGCCCCGGCCAGCGGCCGCGCCCCCAAGGCCCTGGTCGTCCTGCTGCACGGCGTCGGCGCCGACGGCCAGGACCTGATCGGGATGGCGCCGCATTGGGCCCGATACCTGCCCGAGGCCGAGTTCCTGGCGCCGGACGGACCCCAGCCCTGCGACATGGCGCCCTACGGCCGGCAATGGTTCAGCCTGCAGGACCGCACGCCCTCGGTGATGGAGGCCGGGCTTCAGGCCACGCTGCCGATCGTGAACGGCTTCCTCGACCAGGTGCTGGCCGAGCGCGGCCTGACCGATGCCGACCTGGCGCTGGTCGGCTTCAGCCAGGGCACCATGACCTCGCTCTACACCGCGCTGCGGCGGCCGCGACCCTGCGCCGCGGTGGTCGGCTATTCCGGCGCGCTGCTCGGCGCCCCGACCCTGGCCCGCGACATCGTCTCGCGCCCGCCGGTGCTGCTGGTGCACGGCGAGGTCGACCCGGTGGTGCCCTTCCCCGCCCTGGCCGCGGCGGCCCAGGCGCTGCGCGGCGCCGGGGTGGATGTCGAGACCCTGGCCCGCCCCGACCTCGGCCACGGCATCGACCCCGAGGGGCTGGTCGCCGGCCTCGACATGCTGCGCCGCCATCTGCCGCAGGCGGTGGGCGGGGCGGCGTGACGAGATCGTGACATTTCCTGGGGTTTCGGCGCAGGATATTGCGGTCAAGTGGAGTTCTTCGGTATACCCATGGCATCCGCGGAGGGTCCGCGGACAGAGATGAAGGCGAAGGAGTGGGATGGTGTCTCCCCCACCCGAAAACTGCCCGGCTCTCGTCCTCAACGCCGACTTCCGTCCGTTGAGCTACTTCCCCTTGTCCTTATGGCCCTGGTACGAGGCGATCAAGGCGGTCTTCCTCGACCGGGTGAACATCATCGCCGAATACGACCGGGTGGTGCGCAGCCCGTCCTTCGAGATGCGGCTGCCCAGCGTGATCTCGCTGAAGGAGTACATCCCCTCGGCGCGGCGCCCGGCCTTCACCCGGTTCAACGTATTCCTGCGCGACCGCTTCAGCTGCCAGTATTGCGGCGAGCGCCTGCCGTCGCAGGAGCTGACCTTCGACCATGTGGTCCCGCGCGCCCGCGGCGGGCGCACCAGCTGGACCAACGTGGTCGCGGCCTGCTCGGTCTGCAACCTGCGCAAGGGGCACCAGTTGCCCAGCCATTGCGGCATGCACCCTTTGACGCCGCCGCAACAGCCGACGACCTATGAGCTGCAGGAGAATGGGCGGGCGTTTCCGCCCAATTTTCTGCACCAGAGCTGGCGCGACTTTCTGTACTGGGACACCGAGCTGGAACATTGATGGGTTGGGTTCGCGGCGCGCGAACCCAACACTCACTTGCCCGGCGCCGCCTCTTGTGCCCAGGGCATTACAGGCACGGCCGCGACGCTGTTCATCGGCGAGCCGTCGACCAGCTTGGTCGAATAGGACAGGTAGACCAGCGTGTTGCGCGGCCGGTCGTACATCCGCACCACCTGCGTCTCCTTGAACAGGATCGAGGTCGCGCTGTCGAACACCTCCTTCTGCCGGTCGATACGGTCCGGCAAGGTGATCGGGCCGACCTGGCGGCAGGCCAGCGCGAAGCGCGACGGATCCTCGGCCAGGCCGAGCCAGCCGGAGACGCCGCCGGTGCGGGCCTGGCTGAGATAGCAGGCCACGCCGGGGATGTCGGGGTCGGTGAAGGCCTCGACACAGACCTTGTGGTCCGGGCCGATCAGCTTGAAGGCGGTGTTGACGCAGCCGACATCCTCGGCCCGGGCTCCGGACGCGGCCAGCAGCGCCGCCGCGGCGGCAAGGAGAGCAGGAAACCGCATCGCCGTCAGACCCGTTCGGACAGCCAGATCGCGGTGCGCGTCGCCGCCTTCACCGCGCCGGAGAGCAGGCGATAGCCCGGCGCCTGCTCGGCCTCGTGCTCGAGGCCGATGGCGCGATGCTCCAGCTCCTCGGCCCGGAAGCGCTCGATCACCGCCTTCAGCTCCGGCTCGTCCTCGCCCAACGCCTCGGCCTGGCGGGCGTAGTGGTCGTCGATCACCTCCTCGACCGCCACAGTGCAGGCCATCGCCGCGCGGTCGCCCAGCAGCGCCGTGGCCGCGCCCATGGCGAAGGCGCCGACATGCCACAGCGGGTGCAGCAGCGTCGGGCGCACGCCGCGCTCCGCCACCAGCCAGTCGAAGGTGTCGAGATGCTCGCGCTCCTGCTCCGCCATATGCTCGATCACCGGCCCCTTGGGGCCGCGGCCGAGCACGGCCAGCTGGCCTTCATAGATCCGCTTGGCGCCGTATTCGCCGGCATGGTCGACCCGGATCATTCGGGCGATCCGCTCGCGGCGGGGCAGGTCGCCCGGCAGGGCGCGGCGGCGGGAGACGGTCATGCGGCCCTCGTGCTGCCCGAACGGATCGCGGCGGCCAGCAGGACCAGCCCCGCGACCACCGACAGGATGGCGTTATACCCCGCCATCGAGATGCCGAACAGGACGAAGCCCGGCACGTCGCAGCGCACCACCGGCGCGTTCAGCAGCTGATCGCGCAGGGCGCCGACGTCGCTGGTGCCGAAGGAGATAGCGCCGGTGCAGGCGGTGAAGCCCGGAAACCAGCCATACTCGACCCCGGCGTGATAGGCGGCGAGCAGGCCGCCGAGCAGGATCACCAGGCCCGCAAGCAACACCAGGACGCGCCGGGCCGGGCGAATCACCGCCGCCAGCACGCCGAGCGCGATCGCCGCCCCCCAGGGCCAGCGCTGATAGAGGCAGAGCTCGCAGGGCTGCAGCCCGCCGAGATACTGCGAGGCGAGGACAGTGCCCAGCACGACGACGCCAAGGGCAGCCGTGAGCCAGGAGAGGAGATCGAGGCGGCGCAACATGGCACGGATCATGCCGTGCGGCCGATGCGCCGCCTAGCGCCCAAATGTCGCGAGGCTGGAGGGTCTGCGCCACCCTGGCGCCGGCCCCCCACCCCCACCCCCCCCCCCCCCCGCCGGGCCCCCCCCCCCCCCCCCGCCGCCC
>NZ_JASATH010000046.1:0-44406 GCF_038440215.1 Inquilinus sp. OTU3971
CTTAGGAAATTTTGTGCTCGAAAAAGGCGAAACAATAAAAAGCCAACGGTATCGCAATAGGCCGAGCGCGAATGTAAGGCGATATGGTGCCAGAACAGTGTCGGTTGGGCAATGTCGCCCGATTGACATGAGCCGGCGCGGCCGGCGGATGGTGCCTGTCCGCCCCGCCCCGCCCCGCCCCGCCCCGCGTCGCGGCGCATTCGCAGAAAATTTTTCGCAAATAATGAAAATAGATATCGATGGAATCAGGTGATAGCCTTCAATTCTTTTCGAGATCCAAGCATTCGGTTGTTGAGACCGATTCCTGTTCTGATTTCCGCCAGTGATCGGCAGACCGCCGGCCAATGATGTGGTGCGTCATGCAAAGATTAATCGAATCAGCGGATTGGGGCATGGCGCGGCGGCATGGGGCCCTGCGCCGGGGCTGGGCCGGTCTTCTCATCGCCGCCGGCATCATGCTGTTCGCCACCCCGGGTGTCGCCGACCCGGCCCGCTGCACCGCCGAGCAGGCCCAGCCGCTGGTCCCGACGGACCCGGCGCTGTGCCAGAGCCTGATCGCCGCCGTGCGCGACCCGTCGGCCCTGCCGCTCGACCAGTACGAGGCCAAGCTCAACCAGTTCTTCGGCAATTACTGCCACCGCGACACCGCCTCCGGCTGGCGCCGCGACAAGCATGTCCGCGACGCCGGCCCGTTCACCGCGGCCCTGGTGGATGGCGCCTGGCAGGGCAAAGGCTTCGGCACCCATACTCCGGTGGTGATCTGGTACTCGCCCGACATGGCCGACTGGCTGGTGAAATACCGCTCCGGCGAGGATGCCGGGTCGAACCCGACGCCCCCGGTGCCGGATGGGGCGATCATGGTCAAGGAGATGTTCCCCTATCCGGCCGCCGCCTGCGCCGATGTCGATCCGCTCAAGCTGCTCCCGACCTCCGGCGCCGCGGTCATGATCCGCGACAGCAAGGCCTCGCATGACGGCTGGTTCTGGGGCTGGTACGGCTTCGGGCCGAATGGCGGCTGGTCGCCCGACTGGCCGCCCAGCCCGAACAACCTCCTGGGCAATATGGGCTTCGCCCAGTACTGCATGAACTGTCACGCCTCGGCGAAGGACAACCTGACCTTCGCCTCGCCGCGCAACATCGAGGGCGAGCCCGGGCGGCCGCTGGTCTATCTCAGCCAGTCCTGGTTCTCGGCGCCGTCGCCGCCGTCCCAGCACCGCGCCGTCACGCTGCCGCCGGACGAGGTGAAGCGGCTGGGCGAGCCGCTGTACCAGGCCGACAAGGCGGTCGACCGGGCCCTGCGCGCCTATCTGCTGAAGATGCCGACCTGGGACACGGTCACCAACATGCCGTCGGCGACCTATGACAACACCTGGGTCGGCGCCGGCGGCCCGCGCGCGGCGGACCAGTTCGTCACCTCCACCCAGTGCCTCGGCTGCCACGACGCCGGCAGCACCGGGCTGCAGTTCGACATGACGGTGCCGAACCCGCATGGCGACAACATGATCAACCTGTCGCCCTACGGCACCTGGCGCAGCTCGCCGATGGGGCTGGCCGGGCGCGATCCGTTCTTCTTCGCCCAGCTGGCCAGCGAGACCCAGACCTTCCACCCGGATTCGAAGCAGATCATCGAGGATTCCTGCCTCGGCTGCCACGGCATCCAGGGCCAGCGGCAGTTCCACATCGACACCTTCCCCGCGGCCGACAAGTGCGAGCCCTTCACCCGCGACATGGTGAACGCGGTGCCCTGGCCGGACGGCAACCCCACCGTGGCGAATGCGAGATACGGCGCGCTCGCCCGTGACGGCATCTCCTGCACCTCCTGCCACCGCATGGCGCTGGGTCCCGCCGCCGCCGGCGTCGCCGACGCACCGCAGAACGCCTGCATCGCCAAGCGGCAGGAATTCCTGAACCCGGACAACACCGGCTTCGCCCGCACCTTCACCGGCAGCTTCCTGGTCGGCCCGTCCGACAAGCTGATCGGCCCGTTCGAGACGCCGCAGGTGAAGCCGATGCAGGCCGCGCTCGGCATCACGCCGGAGCACAACACGACGATCAAAAGCTCCGAGGTCTGCGGCACCTGCCACACGGTGCATCTGCCGGTGCGGCAGGACGGCAAGTCCATCACCCATATCTACGAGCAGACGACCTATCCGGAATGGGCCTTCAGCGCCTACCGCACCGGCACCACGCCGGACGGCCCGCTGCCGCACGGGGCTGGCAGCCTGGCCCAGTCCTGCCAGGACTGCCACATGCCGTCGAAATCGGCGGACGGCAAGCCGATGCGCAGCAAGATCGCCAGCATCCAGGAATACAGCAATTTCCCGGAGGCCGAGAACAACCTGGGGCCGGAGGATATCGACCTGCCGGTGCGCGACGGCTTCGCCGCCCACACCCTGGTCGGGCTGAACGTCTTCCTGATCAAGATCGCGCAGCAATTCCCCGACGTGCTCGGCATCCCCACCTCGGACCCGATGATGGGCTCCGGCGGCGTCGACCCGCTGGTGCGGACCGAACAGGCGATGCTCGACCTCGCCAGCACCGGCACCGCGGAGGTTGCGGTGACCGGTGTCTCGGCCGCCGGCGGCACGCTGCAGGCGACCGTGACCGTGCGCAGCGAAACCGGCCACAAGCTGCCCTCCGGCGTCGGCTTCCGCCGCGCCTTCGTGGAGTTCCAGGTCCTGGACCAGCTCGGCAACACCCTCTGGGCCTCCGGCCGCACCAACGCGGCCGGCGCCCTGGTCGACCAGTCCGGCAATCCGCTCGACGGGGAGTACTGGTGGGCCGACGACTGCACGTCCCGCATCCAGCCGGAGGCGCGGCTGCACCAGCCGCACTACCAGCGGATCACCGGCCAGGACCAGGCCCAGATCTACCAGGAGCTGGTGTCGACCCCGCCGCCGGACGCCACGGCCGCGATGTGCGGCCCGGGCACGACGCCGCAGGGCATGCTGACCACCAGCTTCCTGTCGATCTGCAACACGGTGAAGGACAACCGCATCCTGCCGCATGGCTATCTGCCGCTGGCCGACCGCGCCGAGATCGCCAAGGCCCTGGGCGCGGGCGAGGAGCTGGCCAAGGAGGCCGGCCCGACCGGCGTCGGCGACGACCCCGACTACGTCGCCGGCGGCGGCGACAGCCTGGTCTATCAGGTCCCGCTCGGCGACCTTCCGGCCGGCAGCCGACCGGCGTCCGTCCAGGCCACGCTGTACTATCAGGCGACGCCGCCCTTCTACCTGCAGGACCGCTTCTGCACCGCCAAGGGCGAGGACCCGGAGCGGCTGAAGTTCCTGGTCGGCCACCTCAACACCGGCGGCACCCAGATCGACGGCTGGAAGCTGCAGGTCGTCTCCAGCGGCCAGGTGGCGGTGCCCTGATCCGGTCCGGATTCCGGACCGCCCGCGCCGGACGGCCGTGCTAGGCTGTCCACATGGCGGGATACGGTCAGTTCTGCGCGGTGGCACGCGCCCATGAAGTGCTGGGCGGGCGCTGGACGCTCCTGGTGGTGCGCGAGCTCTTGTGCGGCAGCCGGCGCTTCAACGACATCCGCCGCGGCATCCCGCGGATCTCGCGCACCATGCTGTCGGAGCGGCTGCAGGCGCTCGCGGCGATCGGCGCGGTCGAACGGGTCGAGCCCGGGCCCGAATACCTCCTCACCAAGGCGGGGCGCGAACTGGCGGGGCTGGTCGGCGCGCTCGGCCATTGGGGCCAGCGCTGGCTGCCGCGGCGGGCGGAGGCGGAGGATCTCGACCTCGAACCGCTGCTGGTCGACCTGCGCCGGCGCGTCGACTTCGACGCGCTGCCCCGCGACCCGCTGGTGGTTCGCTTCGAGATCCGCGGCCACCCGCAGCACTTCCTGCTGCTGACGCCGGCCGAGGCGTCGCTGTGCACGCACAATCCGGGCTTCCCGGAGCCGCTCTGCGTCCAGGGGCCGCTCGCCGCCCTGGTCGCCTGGTGGCGCGGCGACACCGGCTTCGCCGAGGCGCGGCGGATGGGCCTCACGGTGCAGGGGCCGCGGGTCCTGGCGCGCGCCTTCCCGGGCTGGTTCCTGCGCTACCAGCTGGCCGGCATCGCCCCGGCGGCGGTGCCGGCGGAGCTCGACGCATGACCCTGCGGATCGTCCGCCTCGGCAGTCCGCGCCATCCGGGCGAGGGCACGCGGATCGGCGCCGTCCGCCGCCTGCCGCGCGGCGTGCCGAAGGCGCGCTACGCCGCCGACGACTGGCTCGATGTCTGGTATCCGGAGCTCTCGCCCAGCCCGGAGCTGCTGGCCCGGGGCAAGGCGGTGCGGACGGATGTGGAGTGGGACGCCTTCGCCCGCGCCTTCCGGGCCGAGATGGAGCGCCCGGCGCCGCGCCGCACCCTCGACCTGCTCGCCGCCCTGTCGCGCGACGCGCACTTCTCGCTGGGCTGCTACTGCGCGGATGAGGGCCGTTGCCACCGCTCGGTGCTGCGCGCCCTGCTGCAGCAGCGCGGGGCCGAGATCGGGTAGCGGTCCGCTGCCTGCCTGCCCTCGCAAGGGCTACCGGATTCACGGTCCGGCTATTTTTTGTCCTCCCTCCCCCTGCGGGAGGGGGGACTGGTTTACCTTCGGCCGACGCCTTCTCCTGCCTCCGGACCTGCACATAACCGGTCCGGATTCCGGACCCCACGTACAGCCGCTCCCGCGCCAGAACTCTCCGTCGACACTTTCGCGACGGGAGCCAATCCATGCCCACCGATGCGCTGCTGGCGTTCTGCCTCTTCGCCTTCGTGACCTCGATCACGCCGGGGCCGAGCAACCTGATGCTGCTGGCCTCCGGCGCCAATTTCGGCCTCCGGCGCACCCTGCCGCAGGTGGCCGGCATCACCCTCGGATTCACCGCGCTGCTGCTGGCGGTCGGGCTCGGCCTCGGCGCCGCGCTGGCGGCCTGGCCGGCGCTGCACACCGGCCTCCGGGTCGCGGGCGCCGCCTATCTGCTCCATCTCGCCTGGCGCATCGGCCGGTCGCGATCGCTCGGCGCGGGCGGCGAGGCCAGGCCGCTGACCCTGTGGCAGTCGGCCGCCTTCCAATGGGTCAACCCGAAGGCCTGGGCGGTGGCGGCGACGACGATGGCGGTCCATGCCAGCCCCGAAGCGCCGCTGCTGTCGGTGCTGCCGATCTGCGCCGCCTTCGCCCTGGTCAACCTGCCCAGCATCCTGGCCTGGGCCGGCTGCGGCCTGGCGCTGCGGCGCGTGCTGGCCGATCCGGCCCGGCTGAGATGGTTCAACCTGGCCATGGCCGTGCTGCTGGCGGCGACGCTGTGGCCGATGCTGGCGTGAGGAGGCGCCCGCCGCGATGGTCCGGGGCAGGCGCTCCGATCGCCTGTGCCAGGAAACGGCCGGCGTCGGTCAGGCGGCCTTGATCAGCCCCAGCTGGGTCAGCGCGGTCACACCGTCGTCGAGGCCGATCTCTTCCACGATCCTGCCGTCGACCAGCTTCAGCACGGTGGTGCCGGTGAAGTGCATCCTGCGGCCGGTCGCGGCCGGCAGGCCGCCGGCCAGGAAGTCGCCGAAGGCCGGCCCGGTGTGGGTGCCGCCGCCCTCCCACCGGCCGACGACATGGTCGCCCTCGGCGATCAGCTCGGCCGTGCCCCGGAAGGCGAGGTCGCCGAAACCGTCATCCTAGCGCAGGCGCCGCGGTTCCGGATCATCCATATGGAGGACGCCCGGTCCGGGGATGTCGGCTACAGCTGTTCGACCACCGGGGCACCACGCCCCCGTGACGATTCGGCGAACGACATTTCGGAGAATGCTGATATGGGCAGGATATTCGCGGGAATTTTGTCGGCCGCCTGCTGCACCCTCGCCGCTTTCGTGCCGCCGGCGGACGCCGCCACGCGGGCGACGGCGACGGTCAACGGGTCGGTGGTCGACCAGGTCACCTGGACCGACGCGGATGGCCGGATCCGCACCGTCGCGCTCAAGCGCGAGGGCAACGGCAATGCGGGCCATGGCGGCTATGCCGTGCAGATGACGTATCGCTACCTGAAGAACGGCGTCCTGACGACGATGACGGTCAACCCGAGCGACGCCGGGGACGGGTTCGGCTATTTCGTCGGGCATGAGCGCGAGCGGAGATTCTCCGACGGGTCCAACGCCACCATCGCGGGCAAGATCTTCAGGGCCGATGATTCGCCGCTCGGCCGCGGCTTTCCGGTGACCAGCCGGATCGTGCCGACCACGGCCAATCGCGTCATCATCGAATACAAGTTGACCTACCCGAAATACGGCACCGTCGCGCCCAACGGCATCAACCCGGACACCGGCGAGGACAGCCCGCCGCTCGGGACCAGCGCGGCGCTGTTCAAGCGGTACGACCTGCCGGTGACCATCACCTGGTACTTCCAGGACGGCACCAGCTGGCCGCGGATCGTGACCCAGGTCAGCCTGGCGCCGGTTCCCGGCCCGGACCGGGTCAGCTTCGATCTGCGCGGGCCCTACGGCAAGATGAACTTCGACGCCCGCGACGCCCATATCAACTGGGTGTTCTGGGCCGATCGCTACCGGTTCCAGCCGAACACGGCCCCGCTGACCCGCAGCACGGGCTGGCAGTGGAACAGGGCGAACACCGGCGCGCGCTTCGTCTCGCTGCTGGCGAGCGGCTTCGAGATGGGGTTGTTCGAGCCGACGCCCTACGCGTCCTCCGGCATCCGCGACGGCTATTCCGAGGCCCGCGGCAAGACCTCGGCGACCTATAATGGCGGCGCGGGATGCCCGGACCAGGCGCAGAAGCTGCCCTGCGACTGGGAATGGCCGTACCAGTCGGCGCAATACGAATTGCCCTATGACAATCCCCTCGGCACCACCAGTTCGGAGAAGATGGCCTGGGGCTCGACCCCTTATTACGGCACCAGCCTGCCGTCGGTGTATGACGGCGTCCAGTCCGTCCCCTTCGTCGGGTTTCCCGCGAGCAAGGTGATCGAGTACCAGGTCTGCCTCGTCCTCGGGCAGCAGCTGTCCTGGGGGCTCACGAACATCGTCGCCGCGCGGCCGCCGGCCGACTACAAATGCGCCGCCCGGTAGCCGGATCACGGTGACGCCGGATTACCGGATCACGGTCCAGTGCACTTCGAGCGGTCTTCCGCGCCCGGCGGGGCGAGGGCGCGGTTGCTCTCGCGCTCTCCCCCCGCCTCTCCTCAGGTGGCCGCCTGGACCGCGGACAGCTTCCAGTCGGCGCGGTTCTTGCGGGCGAAGGTCCAGATCTCGACGGTCTCGGTCGGCTTGTCGGCGTCGCCCTCGACGACCCGGCCGGTCGCCCGGTCGCGCGTGGCGTCGACGCTCGAATACCGCATCGCGACGGTCGCATAGTCGGTGTCGCCCTCGCGCCAGGCTTCGGCCAGGTCGCCCTGCAGCAGGCGGACATCCGACACCTCGTTGCGCACGCCCCGGGTCGCGTTCTCGCCGAGCTCCTCGGCGAAATACGACATCACCTCCGGGGTGGTGCGGGCGCGCAGGCCGGCGAAATCCTCCGCCCCATGCGCGGCCTGGATCTCGCCGAGCAGCCGCTCGAAGGCATTGAAGTCCGAACCGTCGAGGCCGACCCCGTCCTTTGGCGCACCGCGTGCGGCACTCTCCGGCCCGGACCGCCCCGAACCCGCGAGCCCCGGGGCGGGACCGCCGGCGGTCCCTCCGTGCATGGCGGACATCGACGCGCCGGCATAGGCCGGGCGGGGCGCGCGGCTGAAGATGCGCCGGAATGCCATCACGGCCAGGACCACCAGGCCGATCTGCAGCACCATTCCCATCAGCCCGGCGGCGCCGCCGAAGCCGTGGCCCAGCAGCATGCCGACGAGGCCGCCGACCGCCAGGCCGCCGAGGATGCTGCCGAAGCCGCCGAAGCGGCCGGGGCTCTGCACGCCGGCCATCGGCTGGGCCTGCCCCGGCTGGGCCGCCGCCTGCGTGCGCGGCGTCATCGACCGGTCGATCGGCGCCGCGGTGCCGGGCGCGGTGGGGGTGGCGGGCGGCGCCTGGAAGGTCCGCACGCCGCGGCTGCCGAAGCCGCCCGAATTCACGCGGCGGGCGTCGGCCTGGTCGATGGCGACCAGCAGCACCCCCAGCCCGAGGACGAGGCTGGCGGCGACTCTGCCCAGGCGGCTGCGGAAGAGGCTCATCTCGGTTTCGCCATCCATGTTGGTCTCGATGCCTGCGACATATGGGGAGTCCCGCGCCCGATTTGAGGGGCACCAGCCGCGGCGCGGCCGGCCAATTCCAGGATTGGCCGCCGCGGCGGTCGGTGACTACACTCGGCACCGCGGGCAGCGAGGGGGCGCGCATGTCCACCACGAGCCCGGCATGGCCGGCCGCGACGGTCGTCAAATCGATTGCCGAATGTTGGGGGGATTGCGTTTCATGAATAGGACCATCGACCGATGCCCGCATTGCGGCGCCTCCGATCTGGAGGTCCTGGTCGAGATCGAGAAGTACTGCTACCTGATCCGACCGACCGAGTTCGAGAGCATCTGGCGCACGGTGCCGATGACGGTCGGACTGTGCCACGCCTGCGGCACCTCGATGCAGCTGCTGCCGCCCGACCGCGCGGCGCTGGACGAAATCTACAGCAAATATTACGGCTCCTACCCGACCTTCGCCTCGGATCCGGAGATGGACGAGCGCCACCGCGAGTTCCTGGCGTTCCTGGTCGCCGCCGGCATCCCGATGTCGGGCCACGCGCTGGAGATCGGCTCCTATGACGGCCGCTTCCTGGCCCGGCTGCAGGACGCCGGCATGACCGTCCATGGCTGCGACCCGAACGAGGCCGCGGCGGCCGAGGCCAGGCGCGCCTTCGGGGTCGAGACGACGCTGGATTATTTCACCCCCGACACCTTCCCGGCCGACAGCTTCGACTTCGTCAGCGCCCGCCTGGTGCTGGAGCATGTGACCGAGCCCGACACCTTCCTCGGCGGCCTGAAGAAGGTGGTGCGGACCGGCGGCCATGTCGCCCTCGAGGTGCCGGATTGCGGCATCGTGATGGCCGAGGGCGCGCCGTTCTGGATGTACGAGCATCCGAACTACTTCACCGCCGCCTCGCTGCTGCGGGCGATGCGGCGGCACGGCTTCGACGGCGCCGTGACCTCGCACAAGGGCATCCTGCGCGCCGTCTGCCGCAACACCGGCGAGGCCAGCTTGCCGACCGACGACGTCGCCGTCGACATCGCCCTGGCGCATGAGTTCCGCCGCAAGTACCGCGACTATGTCGCCCGCTTCGACGCCGTGCTGGCGGATGTCCGCCGGCAGGGGCTGCCGATGGCGGTCTACGGCATCGGCAACTACTTCACCAACCTGCTCAGCTCGACCTCGCTCGACCATTCCGAGATCGTCGCGATCTATGACGGCAACCCGAAGAAATGGGGCCTCGAGATCGAGGGGCTGGGGCTGCCGATCCAGTCGCCCGACACGGTGAACGAAAGCGGGCCGGGCGTGGTGCTGCTGGCCAGCGCCTCGTATCCGGGGATGATGGAGCGCATCGCCCCCTATCTCGACCGCGGCGGCAAGGCCCTCCTGCCGCTGCCGACCCCGGTGCTGTACCAGCGGCCGGCCGACGCATCGGCCTGAGGGTCGCCGTTGACGTCGGCCGGTTCCGGCGCATGTCGTTGGCATGACATCCCTGATCCGGCTGGTGGTCTTCGCCGGCGCGGTTCTGGCCATCGCACCGGTGGCCAGCGCGCAATGCGTCGTGGACCCGAATGCTGTCGGAACTCCCTGTGTCGGAGGGAGAACCGGCGGATCTCCACCGCTGGTCCGCGGCCAGCGACCGGTCGTTCAGGATCTGAAGCCCGTCCAGAAGGTGGCCCCGATCAAGCCGATCCCGGCCCCCCAGCCGGCCAAGCCGGGCAACCTCAGTCCGCCAAGCCTCTCGCCACCGCCCGCGCTGAAGCCATGACCGGCTTCGGCCGAAGCAGTACTCAGAGATCGTTTGGAAATGCGCTGGTGTGAGTCGGCTGGCGGTGGTTTCGAGAACCGGCGCGCAGCGGACATTGGTCCGTGAGCACCGGAAGCGGAGAAACCGCCGCCAGACGGCCGCACCAGTAGCATTTAGAAACGGTCTCTACACCCATTTCATCGAGCTGTCATAGGTGCTGTGCCGCTGCCCCTCGACGGCGTAGCGCAGGGCGTCGACCACGTGGTTCTCGCGGTCCTCCAGCTCCGACAGGATCTCGCCGGTCTTCGGGTCGGTGCGATAGCTGTACAGCGCCAGCTCGTCGATCAGGTGCCGGCAGCGCGGGTGCACCACCATGTCGTGCGCCTTCAGGAACTCGACCCCGTCCTTGACCGACCCCGCCCCCTTGGTCGATCCGGCGATGCTGCCGAAGCCGTTGCGCTGCATGTAGCTGATGGTCTCCGGCCGGGAGCTGTCGGCGATGATCGGGCCGCGCCGCGCCCCCGGCACGGTGTCGAACAGCGCCGGCGTGCGGTCGATCTCGCAGCCGACCTGATAGGCCTCGTGGTCGACGAACAGCGTCCGCCCCTGCACGAAGCAGCGCACCAGCACCGTCGGGTCGCGGGCGAAGCCCCAGTCGGCGCCGAACAGGAAGCGGGCGCCGGCCGGGGTATCGAACGCCTCCACCTTCCAGTTCCTGAACACCCGGGCCTCGCTGAAGGTCTGATAGCCGCCGAGCCAGACATGCTGGTGCTTGTCGGCGTCGCGGGCCCGGTCCCATTCCATCTCCACCCGCAGCACCTCCGGAAAATGCGGGTTCTCCGTCCAGTTGGCCCACACCACCTCGGCATCCGGCGGCGGCGCCCCGCCGCGGAACAGCGCGTCGACCGGGTCGGTCGGCTTCACCGGGTTCCACGAGAACCACAGCTCCGAGCCTGGCTTGCGGATGGTCGGGCGCAGCAGGTCCAGGCTGCGGATCGACAGCGCCTGGGCCTCCTCGACCCAGGCGATGTCGTAGCCCTCGAGCGACTTGATGCTCTCCGCCGTGTGGTTCTGCATGCCCTGGAAGATGATCCGCCCGCCGCCGGGCGCCAGGATGCGGTCGGCCTGCACCCGGAAGTGGCGGCCCAGGCCCAGCGCCTGGATCTTGTCCTCGATCAGCCGCTTGACCGACTGGTCGAGCGAGCGCTGCACCTCGCGGATGCACACCGCCCGCAGCTATAGCCGGGCGCGCGCTTTTGGATAATAGGGCACCCGGTTCTGGACGGCCCTCCATTCCGGAGCCACGATGTTCAAAATGCCAATTGTGGGCATCGCATGGGTGTTGCACGACGGTATGCTCTGAAGCGCGGCATGTCTGCATCGGGAGGAGGAGTCGTGGCGAAGATCGATAGAGCCAAGGCCTTGCATTGCGTTGAGACGATCACGGGGCAAAACCTGACCGGTACGCTTTCCCTCGCCGAGGATGGAATCCGCGTCGAGCTCTACAGCTTTTCAAAGCTCTTCCGTATAGAAGCGGCCCGACCAATCTATCTAATCGCACAGACCGGGCAGGTGGTCTCGCTTCACTCCAATGTCGGTAATGGCCTCGGCACCAACTATCACTACGATCGACCGGTATATCATCAGGGATTCATTTCCAATGTCGCAATTGTTGGTCATGATCGATGGGTCGATACAGACAAGGTGAAGAGAGTAACCTTTACAGCAAAACATGCGATGGAGCTTCTTCGGCACAAGGCGAAAATTGAAGCGCTTGGCAAATCGGAATCGCGAAAGGAAGAAGATTTTATAATCTTTGAAGATAAAATCGATGGCGTGACATTCAAGGCTTGGTATGGCGGGGTTTTTGGATTTGACTTCGATGTGCCAAAAGATCTGTGACCAACCTTCGAAATAGAATTTGACGAACCAATGAGCATTCGTGAATACATAGAATTGGTATCTAATTATATTGATTTCATTTCATTCTGTGTCGGAGCAAAGTTAACGCCACAGGACATTCATATTGACCGGCTTTCTCGTGCAGAGGAAGTGGCGGCCGTTGAAAGGCAAACCTATCGTGGTGATTACTCGGTCTTTTATGTCTGGCCGGAAGCGGAGATTGATGCTCGCGATCTCTGGGTCGGTGGCTCCCCTGTCCGGGCGTGGGATGAAGAAGAACTGAGCGGACTTCGCGCTTGCCTTCTTGCCTGGATGGGCCGAGTCAATGTGTGGAAAAAGTCGTACGCAATGATGACGGGAAGCTTTGCGCTCAGAAATACCGTCTCGACGGAGCGCCTCATCAATGCCTGTCGATGGTTCGAAGAGATCCCAATTGCATCGGCGCAGAGCGCCCTCTCGGACGCGCATATGGATGCGATCGCCAATGCTGCAACGGAGTGTGCAGAAAAGCTTGGTCATCCCTCCGCGATTCGGGAGCGGATCACCGGCGCTATCAGTCGGATCAAGGCAGAGTCCGCTGAGGCGCACTTCACGCGCCTTGTGACGATGATAGAAAAAGCCTTCGGCAAAAGCATTCTTCCTCAAAACGCTGTACTCCATTTACGGCGAGCTATTCACTTGCGAGGAAAATCGGCGCATAAACATTTTGACCCCAAGAGCGACGAGGAATTTCGAGCTTTTACTAAGTCCATACTTGCGATGGAGGCCGTTTGCTACCTGCTAACCGCGCTCGATTTGCCGATGCTCGAAATGGGTAAGGAGCGGATGCGACACAACGCGCTCGTGAAGGACTATTCTTTGGCCTATGAATGATCCTCGCCGTGAACATGCGTTGAGCTAACGGCACGTCCGCGTTGCGGTATGGTTCAGCGTAAGAGCAGGTCCGCAAACGGCACAGGCAGGAGCTTCGGGTCGACGTTCGTTCGAACGTCAGCAAAGGTCGAAGGCCGCCAGCAGGCTGCCGCGCATTAGCGGCATCCGTCGCAACCATCTTAGGCCGCCATGAGTTGTCCCGCCTTCGGGTATGCCTGCACCGCCATCTGAAGATCGCGTCTTGCACTTGGTTTGACGAAGTAGATATAGCGGAACTGGCGATAAGAACACCGCACGGCACGGTGTTGGTTCTCAGCTAGGTACCGACCACGGGGCGTATCTCGGTGTGCGGTGGTCAGCAGGTGGTGGAACGCCTCGCCATCGAGAGACCAGAAGTTGCTGAGGTGACAGCCGACATAGAGGTAGTTTGCCGCTTGATAGACCACGCCCCAGCCGCCGCAGCGTTCGTCGGCGAAGCTCTGTATCCACCGGATGCGCGGTAGCGCACGACGAAGCCAGCGGACGGCGTAGGCGAGCGCCTGACTTTCACTGTTGCGAGGCGCCCTGTCAGAGAGCCACATCCGGTTCAGCTCCAGATATTCATCGACCGCAGTCCGGGCGACGATGTGTTCGACCCGCCGCGGATTGAGCGCGTAGCCCAACTGCAATACCCCCAACCGCTCGCCACCAACCCAGATGCCGAGATGGATGTAGCTGTTGGCCACTACCCTTCCCGAGTAGTGGTTCGCCCTGATCACCTCGCAGGCTTCCGTGCGAGTGATCAGGGCAACGTAGAGGCCGGCCGAACCGAATCCCAGGACGGCCTTGTCGGCGCCGAGGATATAGTCTGGTCGGTCACCGGCAGGCGGATAGAATGGCTCGGCCGGTGCCGGATGGTGTGCGGGTCTCTTTCCCATGAAGCGTCCTCGTGGACGCTCCAGGGCGTTCGGGTGGTGGGCTCTCGGCCGGGATAACGCGGATCAGTGTCCGGCAGCGCGGGCACTTGATCTCGATGCCTCTACCTGGCTCGACGCGGCAGAGCAAGCGTCCGCAGCGGCATCGCAGGTCGATGAATCGACTCGACTCTCGCACAGTATGTTCCTATTTTGTTCGCGTCGCCGCGCGGCGATCGACGGGTCGGAAACGAGCGAGTGCCTGTCTCGCGGCTTGGGCGTTGGCGCGCCCGGCCCCCGTCGCAGCGGACGGAGGTGTTCGATGAAAAGGACGAAGAAGACCAAGCCCCAGATGACCCTCGCCCTGCCGCTGAATCCGGCAGCGCCGAACGCCGAGCTAGAAGCAGCTGTGCGGGCTGCCGAGGCTTCCTTCCTGGCCAAGGCCGAGTCGGTAGAGTCGCCGAACGATGCGGCTCCCTCGAATGCCGAACCTGTGATCCTGCCGCAGGCTCCCGTCTTCGTGGCCGCACGGCCGAACGCTGAGGCCAAGGCCCCGGAGTACGTGGACGCGGCCCGCAGCGGTAGGAACACGCTGTACATCGTCACCGCCGTGAAATGGGGCGAGATGCAGGCCAAGAAAGGCAGGCGGATCGGATGGCAGCGGCTGCCGGATACCGGCTTCAAAATGAAGGGCCAGGCTCTCCGGGCCGCCGAGCAGATGGTAGAAGCGGGCCGCGCGACCGGCGCTATGGCGGTGCAGCAGACCGCGGACCCTGATGCTGGCGACTATGACGAGCCGGTCATCCTGGCGAGCTACGGTCGCCTGCCTGAGGGCTTCGCTGAGATTTGAACGATGGACGATCTTCGCAAGAAGCTGGAATGGGACATTGGCATCGTGCTGCGCTGCCTGAACGGTCATCCGAGTCGACGGACAAAGGGGATGGACGAAGCGAGGGCCAGCATCGTGGCCGCTGACGTTGTCCAGCAGTTGCTTCGATCGGGGTGGACCATCGGCCGCCGGGAGCACGGAGTCGCGACATGGCTAGACGGTGGCCGGACTCTATCGCCGCCACTCCATAGTGCTCCCGGCAGCAATCCTGAATGAGGATACAAACCCTCGGGTACTGTCGCAAAACGTCCGAGGTTTTGTATCGCCGCGGCCAGGCGGCTCCGTGGCGTCGGATCGCCAGGATCGCGTGGGTTCTGCGCCGCGATTGTCGGGTTTATCCGGATGAGATTGACACGGTGTCGGCGTAGCATCGATTCCGCACCAACCGTCACGACCAGATCGGCACCCGCCCACAGAGGGAGGCCTTAGTGCCTGCTTCGCCTGTCGCCGCACCAGAGATCCCAGCCGCGCAGTACATCCGCATGTCTTCGGACCACCAGCGGTACTCGCTGGAGAACCAACAGGCCGCGATCAGTGAGTACGCAGCGCTCCACGGCTATGAGGTCGTCCAGACATATGCTGACTCCGGGAAGAGCGGCCTGACATTGAAGGGGCGCGCAGCCCTGCAGACTCTCCTGGCCGATGTCATGGCATCCGATCGACCTTACAAGGCCATCCTTGTGCTCGATGTCAGCCGGTGGGGACGCTTCCAGGATCCGGACGAGGCGGCTCATTACGAGTTCATCTGCCGCCAGGCGGGCGTGCGGGTGGTCTACTGCGGGGAGATGTTCCACGACGCCAGTTCGTTCGAGGCCAAGATCCTGAAGCATTTGAAAAGGGTGATGGCGGGCGAGTGGAGTCGCGAGCTGTCGGCCAAATTGTCCCGCGCCCATCGACAGCAGGCCGCCCTCGGCTTCAAGCAGGGTGGAGGAACACCCTATGCATTTCGCCGCCTAGTGATCGACCGCGAGGGGCGGCCGCGGGCGCTTCTCGAGCCAGGGCAGCAGAAGGCCATCTCGACAGACCGGGTCATCCTCGTTCCGGGGCCACAGGGCGAGCAGGAGACTGTGAGGCGCATCTTCCGCTGGTACAGCCGGAACGCCCTTACCATGGACGAGATAGCACGTCGCCTAGCCGAAGACGGGCCGCGAACCGATACCGGCCGCCCGTGGACGCGGTCGGCCGTACGCAAGATCATCGGCAACGAGGCCTATATCGGGGACTACACCTACAGCAAGACGACCGGTTTGCTGATGGGACCGCGCAAGCCGGCGCCGAGAGAGCATTGGGTCCGGTCCTCAACCTTGACCCGCATGGTGTCAGATCGAGTCTTCCGAGCGGCTCAGAAGCAGCGCGCGCGGCGCGACGGCACACGCCTCCCGGACGAGCGTCTGCTGCGGGCGCTTCGCTCCCTCCTTGAGCAGAAGGGATACCTCTCCGCGCGCTTGATCTGGAAATCGCGGAAGTGCCCGTCTCCCACCACCTACGTCAACCACTTCGGCAGCCTGGGCGAGGCATACGCACTCATCGGCTACGCCGCGCCGGTGTATAGGGATATCAGCCCGCTCGGCCGGCCCTGGAATGACGAGGAACTTCTGGACGGCCTGCGTCGGCTCCACGCGAAGCACGGATACGTCACCGGCGACCTGATCGACGCCGATCGTGATCTTCCCTCGTTCTACATGTTTGCTCGCCGGTTCGGGTCCGGCCGTAGGGCATACGCACTCGCCGGCCTCGGCTTTCCGACGCTCGGCCAAGTTCAGCTCGCAGCCCAAGCGCGCCGCCGGGAGCGTGAGCAGTTCGCGCCTCGCAAGATGTACCCGCGAGCCGATGGGTGTGGCGTCACCACTCGCATCCCGACCGATGTGATCCTGACTGCCCTACGGGATTTGCTCGAACAGCACGGCTATCTTTCATCCGTCCTGATCAATGGCGCGCCCGGCGTTCCATCGGCCCCTCTCATCATTAGGCGCTTCGGCTCGCTTCGTGCTGCCTACGCCTTGGTAAATTGGGAGAGAAGCTCGGGCGAGATCATCTCAGAGGCGCACAAGCGGCGCTGGCGACGGCTGAACGCCGCCCGGGTGGAATTTTCTCGCATCTCAGATGCGCGATAATTCCACGCTTCGCTGGCGAGAACAGCCGGCGGATCACGGCTTGATCCGCTTTGGCGACTGCTCCAGAAGCGCACCAGGCGCGACGTTCAACGCCTTAGCCAGCTTGCCGAGCATGTCGACCGTTGCGCTGTACTGCGCGCTCTCTAGCTCACTGACATAGCCGCGGTTCACTTCGGCCCGGAACGCCAGATCGGTCTGCGTCATGGATCGCTCCCGGCGCAGGCGCCGGAGGTTCAATGCGACGAGTTCCCGAATGTCGCTCACGGCGTGGCCATCGCAGGATGCCCCTCTTCAGAGGTCAATGTCGCCACGAGGCTCAAGGTGCAACGCGAATGGCCCCAGGCGCCGCTCTGCCGGTGCCAAGGATGCGCTTGGGAACCGACGACCGCAACGGGACGAATGCGGTCAACGGGAGGTGCGGAGCAGCATCCGCACCTCCCTGACAGTCTTCACCTGTACAAGATCCGCCCGGCCGCCGGAGCGACCCTTCGCGTCAGGCCGAAGCCTGAGCCGCCGCCTCAGCCAGCTCCGCGCGGACAATCGCCGCGTCCCGCTGCGCGAGTACATCCGCGAGCTGCGCCTCCAGCTCGGTGATCCGTTTCAGCGCGCCGGTGTTCAGCAGCTCGGACACCTGCGCGATCGTCGTCGCCGTTTCGGCGGTGATCGGCTCAGGCGGGTTGATCGAGGTCGCGCCCGGCACGATTGTCCCATCCCGCAGGATCGAGGTCGCCGTCGCAAAATGCTGCCCGACGAGGGTACCGGTGAGATGATCCCAGCGGGCGAGGAACTCATAGGGTCCAGTGACTTCTTCGAGGGTCGGCATAGAGGGCCTCAGTTGGTGCGGTAGACGATGGTGAAAGACAGGACGCCGGTCGCGCTGAGCTGGCTCATCTGGGCGAAGGCCTGGGCAGCGCCGGGGCCGCTGAAGATCAGGCTGACCGCGGTACCGTTCGGACCGCGGAATCGGGCGAGCAACTGGGTCTGGCCCGCCGGATAGGAGACGGTCTGACCGGTCACTGCCGCGGTCGGCAGGTTGTTGGCGAGATTGGCGGCTGGGAACGGCAGGCCGCCGATCACCACGTCGCCGGCTGCCGCTGCATCGATCGCCGACCATTGGACATAGGCCACCGCCAGCACCACCTGACCGGCCCGGATGTAGTTGCCGCTGTTGTTGGCGTGCATGGTCTGGCTGCCGGCGGCGGTGTTGCCGAACAGGGTCGGTGACCAGGTGCCGGTTTCATAGACCTGCATGGCGTCGTTCCGGGCGCCGGCGCCGACGCAGGTCCAGGCCGTGCCGGTCCACATGAAGTCCGCCCAACAGCCTGGCCGCAGGGTGATGCCGCTGCAGATCAGCTTTCCGGTTCCGTTGCCGGTGTAGATGATGCGCTTGAGCGACCCGAGGTAGGCGCCAGTGGTCGACAGCGTCACGGTGCGATCGGCCGTGAGATTGGCCGAGAAGGCCACGACAGAGGCGTTGCCGAGGACGCTCAAGGTCGAATTGGCGTCGACGGCGCTCACTGCGTAGCTCGACAGCTCCTGCAGCCGCTGCCAAGTCGTGCCGTCGCTGTAGAGCGGCCCGGCGCCGCCGCCGAGATCAGAGCAGTCGATCACGCCGCGCGGCGCCGAGCTGGCGGCCGGCAGCGTCGCCAGCGTGTAGGAGCGCAGCCGTGGGATACGCTGGGCGTCGATCACCGTGTTGGCGCCGCCCATCTGCAGATCGCCTGGCGGGGCGATCCGCATGCGCTCGGTGTTCGCGCTGCCGGCGCTCGTGAAAAACCGCAGCGCCGTCGACAGCCCGGTTCCGGTCGCTGCCGCCTGGGCTTGGGCGTCGATCGTCGCGCCGGGCATCATGAAGGAACCGTTGCTACCGGCGAAACTCAGTTCCCCCAGGCTGTCACTCGCCGCCACGGCCGCGTGCTCGCCGATCGCCGGCCCGCGCGACTTCGCGATCATGATCCGGGCTGGAGACGGATCAGCGCTCCAGCGCACGGCGGCCAGGCCGGCCGCACCGGTGCTGTTGGACTGGATGTCCGCGACCACCGCGCTGATGCCCGCGACGGGACCGGCTCCGGTCGAGATCCGGGCGCCAGGCGCCATCACCAGGTCGCCCGACATCGTGTCGCCGCCCTTTGCGAGCACGCCGAGACTGGCGCGGGCGCCGGCTTGGTCGGTGGCGCCGGTGCCGCCCTGCTCGATCGGAAGGGTGCCCGAGACGCCGCCGAACGCCTCGACCACCTCGATCGCGAGGAACGTCCTGGCCGAGGCGAGGATCTGATCCTGGCCCGACATGTTCGCGTTGGCGCGGAGGGCGAAGGTGTCGCCTTCGGCGACCTCGATCACACCCGTGACCAGGGAGGAGTTGTTGTTGTTGAAGCCGCCGGTGCCTTGCCGAGGGCCGCTGAGCGGGCTTCCATAGGCCGGCTCGACCGAGGCAGAGAAGTCGGCCGAGTTCTTCTGAACGCTGATGATCACCGAGCCGGCAGCGGTGATGTTGGCCTCGAATTCGACCGCAGCCGTGATCCGCACCCGCGGCACGTTCGCCGGGATGACCAGGAACCGGCCGCGTGCCAGCGTATGGGTGCCGCTTCCGGCGGCCGTGATGTCGATCGCGGTGCCTGCCAAGGCGTCGGCCTTGCTCGCGGCCAGCTTCAGGACGTCGGCGCCGACCCGGATCGCCCAATACCTGGTGTTGGCAGCCAGGCCGGTCGGCAGCGCGCCGGTGCTGGTCAGGTAGAACGGGCCTTCGCCGGTCGCCATGCCGTGGCCGGCCGCCGTGACCTGATCGGTGGCAGGGTCGGCGGTGAAAGTCAGATCCGGCCCCAGCCAGAACCGGCTGCTGTCGTACCGGACGCGGTTGAACGGAACGCCGATCGGCCACGCCACGCCGGTCAGGTTCGCGGTCATATCGACCAGGGCGCCGCGGAAGCCACCGGCCGCCGGCATGTCGCCGAATTCGACCCCATTGCCGACCGGGTTGACTCGCAGCACCTTGCCCTGGGCGCCGGCGTAGCTGTTCGGCGTGTCGGTTAGGTCGAGAAAATCGCTGACCGAGCCGGTGGGATCGTCGAACTCCAGCCCGTCCTCGGTCGCCTTCACCTTCGGAATCCTGCCGGCCTGGCCGACATAGCTCGACGGCACGTCGGCCAGGCGGGTGAACTTCGCCTCGGCCAAGCCACTGCTGATCATCAGGCCGTTGGCCGTGCCGTCGAGGTAGACCTTGGCGAGGGTGCCAGCCTCCAGCGGAATCGTCGTGGTGCCGCGCTTGATCGACAGCTGGGCGGTACCCTGGTTCTGGACCGCGATCTCCCGCTTGATCTGCGGCAGCGTCAGCGTCCGCGCGACCGTGTTGCCGCCGATCCGCAGCATCAACGCCCGCTGGGCCTGGGCCGCGGTCACCGTGACATCGCCGGCTGAGAGGTCGAGCGGCAGGAACTCGGTCAGGGCGGCGTCCACCTGGCCGAAGGCGTCGTTGATCGTGACTTCCTTCTGGGCCTGGGCTGCCGCCACCTGGCTGAGGGCGAGGTTAGAGGACAAGGGTCACCTCTTTGCCGAAGCCGCGACCGATCGCGGCGCTGATCTGGTAGACGACGAGACGAAGGGAGGCCGGGCTCGAGCCGAAGTCGGCGGCGATCTGCGCGGCCGGATACACGGTGCTCGGGGTGTTCGTGGTAAGGGTCCGCAGCACGCCCCCAGTGGCAGACAGGATATCGACCTCGTACCGCTCGAACGCCTCGCCGAGCGGCACCGGGAAATCCCCGTTCCGCAGCTCGCCGCCGAGACGGGTCCGGCGGACCCAGGACAGGGCGATATCCGATCCCGACCAGGCGGCCTTGACGTGCACCGGCGCGTAGGGCCGCAGGTCGTTGCCGCTGAGCCCCTCGAACATCAGCTCGGCCCGGTCGAGCCGCGCCCCCGAGGCCACGCCCTTGTAGTAGAGCAGGACGCCGATCTGGGCGACCGGCAGGCCCATGGTGTCCATGGCCAGGGGATCGAGCAGGACGAAGGCGTCGCCGGCGTCATGGCCGCCGGTAAAGGCGTCCGAGCCGCGCCGCCCGCGCAGCAGGCCAGTCAAGCGCCAGGTGCCGGGCGCCGTCTCCTCGGCGTTGCGGAACTGGATGATCTCGGCCTGGCCGTCGCTGCGGATCAGGGCCGCGGCATTGGCGCCGTTCAGCATTTCCAGCTGGGTGACGTTGGACAGCCCGGCATCGAGGTGCGTGGCGAGCAGCACCAGCAGCTCGGATTCCTCGTCGGTGGCGAAGGGCCGGTGGGTGTCCGGCAGCGCGTTCAGTGCAGTGCCCCAGGTGATCTCGGCCGTGGTCGCCGCCACGGTCTCCAGCGTCGCCGGATCGTCGCCGCGATAGACGAGGCCAGACCGCCAGCCGTCCTGGCCGTAGCCGCCCATCGCGATGTAAGCGCGGGTGGCGCTGCCTCCGACGTCGTCCTGGTCGCGCAGCAGCACTGTGTCGAGGATGAACAGCCGGGTCGGGCCGGTGTACGGCAGATGCTGCTGGGGGAAGTCGCCGGGATCCGCCTTGATGATCGAGATGTATTGCGCGGCCTCCTCGCTGACCGCTTTCGCCTGGACTGTTAGATCCGCGCCAAGATCGACCGAGGTCAGCCGAAAACGATGGATCGAGCCGTCGTTCATGGTGAGCTGGACGACATCGGCAGGGTCGAGATCGGCATGCGCCCAGCTGGTCGGCAGCTCATAGTCGGCCCGCTCGGTCCAGGCCGAGAACAGGATCTTCTCCGCCTGCTGCTTGATGACGTCGGCCTTCACCGCCGCCGCGATCTCCATGCCGAGCTTGTTCGATGACCACATGGTCGGGATCGGCAGTTGGGCGCGCCGGGCCGTGAACGTCTGTTCCTGATAGTCCCGATCCGGGTCCGAGAACGTGATCGTGACCTGGACCGGCAAGTCGACCTCCTGCCGGCGGGTCTCGGTCAGGATCGGGCCGTCGCCGTCGCGGACCAGGTCGCCCTCGGTGAGCTGCCGCGCAACAGCGCGCCCCCGCTTCTGGAACCGGATCTTGCCGTCGCGCTCGACCTGGTCGTGCAGGAACAGGTCGGCGAGCGGCTGGATGCCGTCGCGGGCGCTGACCTGGCGTGCGATAGCGTAGCCCCGGACGATGTCGGTCATCTCGGCGACATCGATGTCGTCGGCCGACAGGCCGACCTGCGCGCACAGGTCGCCGACGATCCGGGACACCGGCTCGCCGTCGCCATTCACCCGGTTGATCGATACGCGCGTCAGGCCCAAGGCGTCGGACTGGATGATGACGGTGTCCGTGTCGCCGTCGTAGCACTGCGACCCGACACCGCCGAATGTCGAACCCCAGCTGGAGTCCAGCGCCGTCAGCTCTCCGGTCGAGGTGTCGAACTGCTGGAGCGCGCCGGCGCCCAGCAGCACGTACCGCCCACGCCGCAGCCGAAACTGGCCGGTAGCGGACGCGTCATAGTTCATCTGCCAGTGGGCGCGCGTCTTCCAGACGATGCCGTCACCGTCGCGCCACTTGATCGTGTAGTACGGGCCGACGGTTAAGCCGTTGCCAAGCCGGACCTGGAAAATCACGCTGTTGTCGGTCGGGTCGTAGACCAGCGAGGACGGCGTTCCGTGGAAGTTCGCCCAGCCCGTCTCGACCATCGCCGGGGTGATGGCGGTCACCTTCCGGAACTCGACATCGGTGACGACGCCGGGCGAAAGTGGCGAGGTCGAAACCGATGCGGTGATCCTGATCCGATATAGGCCGGTGACGGTGCTGCCGGCGTTCAGCGCGCCGCCGAGCACCCAGATATCGCCCGGCATGCCTCCGCACAGACCGTTGACCTGCTGTTCGTCGACCTGCTGTCCGGCGCCCCACACATAGGCCAGGCTGCCGCCCTTCAGCACGCCGATGTTGCCGAGGAGCGAGCCGCAGGCGACATACTCGTCCACCCCAGTCGGTCCGTAGACCAGCGTCGTCGCCATCCGCACGGTGCCGACGAAGCCGAAGGTCTGGTTGTCGAGGTACGGATAGGTCACCCCGTCGCCAAACCGCCCCTTGACCCGCAGGGACTGGCCGTCGACGCAGACGATCGGCCGGATGTTGCCCGCCGTGACCGCGAAATACAGGTCGCCGTTCTGCCCGGTAACGATGCCCGCGGGGAAGCCGTCGTTCGCCCGACCGGTGATGTCGAAGACCGAAATCTGCCGGTCTTCCTCCATCGTCCAAAGCCTGACACGGCGGATGATCGCCTGGCGCGGGTCCTGGTCGGAATCGACCATGTAGACGTAGCCGCGGTCCCAATCCACGGCCAGTTCGTCCCGCTGATAGGCGGTGGTGCCGCCGGGCAGCGAGGTCGTGGTGGTGTAGATCTTCGGCACCGACGCCTGGCGCGACACCTCGACGGTGATGTTCGGCACCCGGTTGCCGAAGTTGTCGAGCGGCAGATCCTCGAAGACGATGTAGCAGAGGCCGCGATGCGCCTGCGTCTTACCGGCACCGACCTTCGCCTCGATATGCGGGTCGGGCATCTGGGTCTCGTCGCCCGGATAGAACCGGAAATCCAGGTCGCCAATGTCGATATCGAGATCCGAGCTGCCCCGCGCGTCATAGATCAGCTTGGTGTCGGCCCAGATCCGGTTGACGGCGCCCATCGGCCCCGCGCAGAGCCCGACCGCGAAGCTGCAGGTATAGGTGTAGGTGACGCTCTTCTGCGTCGGGCCGCCCTTGCCGCCGCCGGCCGTCTGCTTGTGCTTGTGCTCCTTGAGCCCGTCGCTCCAGATCACGTTGCCGTTGACCCGCATCGTGCCCCAGACCTGGGCGATCGACTGGCCATAGGCCGAGGACGTGACGCTCAGGTCGCTGAGCCGCGGACCTTTCGACACCTGGGTCGGCTCGGGGAACAGGAAGCCGCCAAGGACACCGCCGACCGCGAAGCCAAGGCCCGGCGCGCCAAAGAAGCCCCCGACCACTGCCCCCGCCACACCGATTGCGAGACGGCCCATGGTCAGGCCTCCCGGTCCGGCAGGGCGAAGGCGTGGGTAGCCTTCCCCGCCCAACGGTCATAGGGCTCCTCGACCACCTTTCCAGCGGTGGCGTAGGCGTGGACGAGGGACCAGGCCCCCTGCGGGCTAACGCCCAGGATGCCGCAATGGCAGGGATAGACGCCGTCGCGGAACAGGACGATCAGGTCCTCGCGCAGCTCGGCGAGCGAGGCCGGCCGGGTCCGAGCCGCGATCTCGCGCACGACGTCATAGCCATGGGCGCCGCGGACGTACTCCGGCACGTCCTCGATCGCGTAGCCGATATCGCGGGCGGCGAGCAGCGGCAGGCCGACGCAGTCGATGCCGAAGCGGGACCGGCCCCTATGGCGCCACTTGACGTCGAGATAGGCGCGCGCGGCATCAACCAGTTGCATCGGGATACCTCAGCATCTGGTCGCGACCGGGCAGCAGGGATTCGGCCCGCATGTTCAGGATGTTCGCCCATTTGTTGATGCACTGGTCGCGGGTCTTGTCGCAGCCGGGCGTCAGCTCCAGCCGGTCGCCGATCGCCGGCAGGTACGGTGCCGGCAGGTGCAGCACCAAGTTGCCGGCCAGGGTCCAACTGCGGACCTCGATCGACTTGCCGTCGTTCGGTCCGCCGCGGAAGGTCGCCAGGCCGTTGTTGAACCATCCATCGACGGCCCGCGGATCGGCGCAGCTCGCGACCACCGTCCGGCGGTCGACCACCTGGGTGATGGTCGCCGCGGCCCGGAACGGCGCCAGGTCGACCTTGCAGCGATTGTCGCCGAGGTCGGCCCGGCATTCGGTCTGGTAGACCTCGCCCACATTCTGGGCCAGCGCCTGCGTCAGGCCGCGCAGCTCGCTCCGAAACGTGCCGTCCGACAGGGTGACGACTTCGCCGAGCCGGCCTCGGCGCAGCAGCATCTGGCCTTGGGTGAGGTCGGCCCAATTGACCTGAAAGATCCGGACCTCGGCGTAATCGAACAGCCCCGCCCGAACCTCCTCCGGCCGGATCGTGTCGTGATCGAGCACGCCCTCCAGGTCGAGGTTGTCGACCGCCATGCCCGACTGATTGGCGATGGCGCTGCGGCTGTAGCCCGTGGAGGCGTAGTAGGGCACCACGCCGATGACCAGGTCGCGGTCATGGTCGGTGAATCCCAGCACCCGGCCATCGCGGCGCTCCAACCGCCAGCAGGTCGCCAGCGTCGTCAGCTCGCCGTCCAGATGCGCCCGGTAGGCAGGCGTGATCGCCTTCACTCGTCGCGCTCCTTCAGCTCGCGGATCGGAATCGAGGGGATGGCGGCCAGGCCGCCGCCGCGCAGCTCCAGGTCCAGATCGTCGATGTCGAAGCGGACCGGCACGTCGAATTCGCACTCGGCCTCGATCATGGCTAAGGCCGCTGGCGCCGTGCCGAACAGCACCTCGCCGGTGTTGAAGTCGACCGCGACCTTGCCGGCCGCCGGCATCGGCCGCGGCGAGGTGGGCAGCCCACTGTCCCAGCCGTCCGGCAACAGCGTCTGCAAGGCGCCGCCGCGCCAGACCTTGGCGGTCCCGCGCACCGGCCGGGTGATCGCCCGATCGAACGGCGCCGGGCCTTCAGCCTCATACCGCTTGAAGATCGGGAAGATCCGCCGCGCGCCGTCGCCGGCACCGATTTGCTGCCGGTCCAGCTCGTAATCCGACCAGTCGCGGAACCGGAAGCCGCGTGCCCTGGCCCGGCGCGCATAGAAGAACGCCAGGACCGGGCGCAGGCCATCGAGATCGTCGATCGCGAAGCCGATGTCCCAGCGGCCCCGGCTCCGAGACCAGTTCTGGTTGCGCTTCTCCTTGCCGGAGGACAGCTCTTTGATGGTGGTGTTGAAGCCGGGGCCGCCCTTGGCCCCGCGCTCGATAAACACCGGCAGGCGGACGTCGTCGAAGGAACTAGCCATGGCCGCCGTTCCTCCGGAGCTGCCGTCCCATCTCGGCGCCGAACTGCGACAGCAGCTGGCCCTGGGATCGGCGGAAGCTGTCGAAGTCGTTGACGCCATGGAAATGGAATGCGACCGGCTGCAGCTCGCCGTTGCGGCCCCGAACGGGGCCGGATGGCCCGCCGGCCGACGCCCCCAAGCCGAAGCCCATCGGCGGCGCCGCCGGCAAGGCGAAGCCGCCGAAGACACCGCCCTGCGCATGCGGCACCGCCGGCGGCAAGGCGACGCCCAGCGACCCGTCCTGCAGCCTGGTCAGGTGCAGCGGCACGATCGCGCCGTTGGCGTTGGCGGCACGAACGGCCAGGCCCTTCGCGCCGGAGGTCAGCGGCATGATCGCCTCCGGCCCCGCCTCGCCCATCAGGCCCATGGCGCCGTCCGCCATCGGGAAATACGTCGGCCCGGTCACCACAGTGCCGGACGCGAAGGCCCGCACCGTTCCGCCGACGAAGGCCGCGCCCTTGCTGAAGCCGAGGAACGGCGCGGCGACGCTAAGCAGGCCGTTCAGGATGCCCCCGAGCCCGCCGCCGACGTCGCCGGAGAACAGGCTGCCGATCCCGTTGACCAGGCTGCCGAGCGCGCCGCCGAAGCTGCCCAGGAACCCCGATCCCTCCTGGCGCACGCCTTCGGCCACGTCGTTCAGCGCATTGCCGACCTTGTCGACGGCACCGCCGAGAACGTCGGTGCCGGCGCCGCCCTGCAGCCTGTCGCCGGCCAGGCTGCCGGCCAGCTTGTCGAGCGTCGCATCGGGCCGGTCCTGCAGCAGCCCGCCGGCCAGGCCGCCGGCGATGGCGCCGCCGGCGACGTTGATGGTCGCGGTCGCCACGGCAAAATCCGCCTGGGCCAGCTTGCCGTTGTCGTTGGCGCCGCCGGTGCCGAGCAGATCGTCGAGCAGCCCGCCGAGGCCGCCCCGGCTGGCCTGCTGGCCGGCGGTGGCGTGACTGCCACCGCCCAGCAGATCGCCCATAAGGCCGTCCGCCCACTGGCCGGCGCGGTCGATCAGCGGGTCGATGACGAACTTCTCGGCCGCCAGGTCGGCCAGGCGGTTGCCGAAGGTCATTAGCGCGTCGCCGGCGGTGCTGAAATCCGTCGTGATGCTCCGGGCCAGGTCGCCTAGCGCCGACTTGGCGTCATCGGCGAAGGCGAACAGCTCGGGGTTGTTGAGGCGCTGCAGCTGGCGCTGGATCGCCTCCTGGGCATCGGCCGCCGTGTAGCCGGCCTCGGCCAAGCTCTCCAATACGCCGGGGTCCATCGACTGCAGCGCCGTCTGCATCTGGGCGAGTTGGCGATACTGCCGCGACAGCTCCTCGTCCGGCGTCGCCGTCGCGCCGATCAGCGAGATCGCCTCGCTGGTCAGTTGCTGACGCTTGCGCTCCTCGATCTGCAGCTGGCGCAGCCGCTCGCCCTGCTCGGCATAGGCGGCGGCCGTCTTGTCGATCTCCGCCCGCATCTGTTCGCTGACCTTGAGGCCTGCGGTCTGGGCGGCATAGAGCAGCTGCTGCTTGACGGTCAGCTCGGCCGAGGCGCGCGAGGTCAGGCCGATCGCGTCGGCCTGGGTCTCGGTCTCGTCGGTCGCCTTCTGGATGCGCTCGATCTCGCGCTCATAGTCGTTCTTCTGCTTGGCGGCACGGACCGCGGCCTTGGCGGCGAGCTTGTCCTGCTCCCGATCGAACTTCTCGCCGGCAGCGATGCCGGCATCGTCAATCAGCGGCTGGGCGTTGATGACCTGGCCTCGGATCGCAGCCTGGGCGGCACGCTCCCTGGCCTGGTCCACCGCCCGCTGGCGTGCCCGCGCACGCTCGGCCGTCTCATTGCCGATCGCCGCCGCGTCCGCTCGGGTGTCGTCGATGCCCCGGCGGATGTCGGCTTCCGCCTGCATGCGGTTAAACGTCTGCAGGAACTGCGAGCCGAAGCCCTCGGCCTGGTCCACGATGGTCCGGGCGATTGGCATGTCGAGGTAGCGGTCGATGGAGCCGATGAGCCGGTCGACCATGTCCGCCGACCGACCGACGGCCGTGCCGAGCTCACCCATGGCGACCGCCGCGTCGATCACGTCCCGGTCCAGCTCGTCTGCCGTGCCGCGCGCCGAGCGCATCAGGGCTTCGAGCAGGCGGATCTCCTGGCTGCCGGTCTGAGTGTCCCGCGACAGGCGGGAGACGCTGCTGGCGATGTTCTCGATGGCTTTGCGGGCGTCACCGTCCGTCTCCTGGGCGATGCTCTGCAGATCCCGGTGAAGGTCGGAGAGGAAGGTCCGATCGCGGTTGCCCTCGAACAGCGGCTTCAACAGGGTCTGGATCTTCGCGTCCAGGTCCGCCGGGATCTCGACGTCGAGCTGGACGCGGACGCGCGCCGGCTCGATCCGCGCCAAGCCGAATTCGCCATCGGGCAATGACCGCGCCTTGTCGAAGGCGACGCCGACCTTGCCCAACTCGTCGATCGCCTGCTTGGCGGCCTGATCGATCGCCCCGAGCTGGCCCTTGATCTTATCCTGGAACTCCAGGGCGGCGGCCTCGCGGGCGGCACCGGACATCCCGATGAAGCTGTAGGCCAACTGGTCGGCCTTCTGCTTCGCCAGCTCGCCGGTGCTGGTCCACTTCTTCAGATTCTCCTCGTGGATCTGCACCGCCTCGTCGGACGAGACGGTCGCGTCCTCGAACAGGCCGAAGCCGTTGGCCAGGCCGGCGGCGATGGCCAGGGTGGCGCCGGCGACCGCGCCCCACACGCCGAAGATCCCCAAGACCTGCGTGCCCTGCTGGGCGAAGGCGACCAGGGCCGACTGGCCGGACGAGACCTGCACGGCAAAGTCGCCGATCTGATAGCCGGCCTGCTGGGCGATGGAGCCGAATCCACCCATGCGGTTGCCGCCCGTCTGCAGGGTCTGCTCGTATCGCTGCAGCACCTCGGCGCCGCGCTGCTGGGTGATCGTGCCGTCCTGGACCGCGTGCTTCAGCACGTCCTGGGCTTCGGCCAGGAGCCGGATCTGCCGGGCAGCCGGATCGGCCGCCTCGACGATGTCGCGCAGCGCGCGGGCCTGGGCCGAGAGCGGCGGCACGGTGCCGGGCAATGTGCCGCCGGCGCCGCCCTGGGCCGCCAGGAAAGCCCGCATGGCGGCGGTGGCCTCGGTCAGGGCACGGGTGTTGTCGTTGACCGCTCGGGTCTGGGATTCGACGCTCGCCTCGATCGCCGAGGCTGCCGCGGCAGCTGCCGCCCCGGACTGCTGGACCTGCTCGGCAGCGGTGGCGTTGGACTGTCCCATCGCTGCCGCGGCCGTCGCCGCAGCCTGCTCGGCCGTGCCGAGGGCCGAGACCTGGGTCATGGCGCCGCCGGCGGCGGTGCCGATCGCGACGATCGACGCAGAGGCCGAGCCGGCGCCGGCGGCCGATGCCTTCACCTGGTCGATGCCCTGGCGGGTATCGGCCAGTGCGGCTTTGGCACTGCTGGAGTCGCCCTCGATCCGGAGCGCGACGCGCATATCGGTCATCGGCTGTTCAACGCCTTTCGCGCCGCGGCCTCCATCACGCGGAGGTCCGCCCAGAGTTCAGGGGTCAGGTCGATTCCAGCGGCCTTGGTGCTGGCGATGGCGGCGCCGTAGTCGAGGCCGATGTAGACGAGAGAGCCGGGGCCGAGGCCGCCCGGCACGCCTTCGGTGCGCCATTGGGTGCAGACCGCGGGCCAGGCGCAGATGGCGGGCACGTTGTCGGGCCAGATCCGGACGGGCGCGCCGATCGAGAGGAGACCGAGGCGCTTGCGCATCGCCTCGATCTTCGCCTCGGAGGCGCCGAACCGGCGCATGTCCCGGATGGCTTCCGGCTCGGCCTCGGGTGTGCTGGGGCCGCCTCGCACCCATTGCCGGGCGGCCTCTTCTAGTTTCCCAGCCGCCCGCCCTTCGCGCCGTCGAAATACTCCTGGATCAGTGCTGCGCGGGCGTAGTGGGTGTTGACCACCCGGTCGCGCAGCCTGTCGCTGTAGGGGATCGGCTGCTTGTTCTGGTCGAGGACACCGGCCAGATCCACCACCACCGACTGCAGAAACTGCGTCGTCCCCGCGACGGTCGTGGTGTCGAACTGCTCCAGCTCGTCGAGCCCGAGCAGGCGAAAGGTGGCGTCGAACGAGACGGTCTCGAACCCGCCATCTGCCGGCTTCTGCGCCTTCACAGGCCGCTTGAACGTCGGGTTCTCGTCCAGGATCCAGGTCATGTGCGGTCTCTCAGGTGAGCGTGATGGTGAACTGGTCGTCGCCGGCGGTCGGCTGCGGTCGCAGGGTCAGCGGCCATTCGGTTACGCCCTGGTTGTTCTGGTAGCCGGACAGGCGGCCGACTTGGCACCGGCCGGCCTTCACGGTCGTGATGAAGCCCGGCGCCGTGCCGTGGGTCAGGACGAAGGGCACCTTGGTGCGGGCCTCGGCCAGGCCGAACGGATCGAACAGGTTCAGCGGCTGGGCCTCGACGACCATCGACAGCTCCTCGGCCCGGTCGACGATGATGATGCTCTCGCTGCCGAGCAGCAGGCGTGGCTGGACGGTGTTGCCGAGATTGAGGTTGGCAGATCGGGTCACCATGGTGACGCCGTTCACCGTGCAGACCGGGGTGTTGGTGCTGGTCGCCAGCTGCGGGTCCATGAAGTCGGCGAAGTCGACGGCCGGCGGCGGCGACTGCGTCGGCTTGCGCCACAGGCCGGTCAGCGTCACCCGCAGGCCGGGGAAGCCCTGGGTCTCGACCTGCAGCTCGGCGGTACCCCGCGCCCCGAGGAGAACGTGCCGGGTCTCGTCGATGAAGAAATGCACCGATACCGACTCATGCTGCCGGCTGATCGGGTTGTACTCGACGCTGGTGCCGGCGGTGATGACCTCGGCCAGGCCGCAGGCGCGCGCCATCGGGCTCCAGGCCGGCGCCGTGCCGGCAGTGCCCGAACCGACCAGCTCGATCGTGCCGGTCAGCACCGCATTCAGGCCGGCCGGATACTGCTCCTGACCGCCGAGATAGGGCCGCTCCAGGTTGCGGGAGACGTCCTGGCCTTCCATCGGCCGGAACTCGACATTGGTCAGCAGCATCGCATTGGCGCCGGTCGGGACCGCATCGGTGCCATAGGTCGCCTCGGGCTTAACCAGGATGGTCTTGCTGGCCCAGCGGATCGGTTCGGCCATGCCTACTTCTCCCCCTTCGGCGGCGCGGCCGCGGGCTTCGCGGTCGACGCAGGCGTCCGCACCGACGGCGACGCCCGCTCGGTCCAGGTGACGCGTTCCAGAGTGCCGTCCGGCTTGCGGACGTAGCTGCCACCCTTCGCAGGCAGGCTCATTGCGAAATCCTCAACAGTTGCGGGATCGAGAAATCGACCTGGTGGAAGGCCCGGCCGGCGTTGAGGCCGAGCAGCGCGCCGCGCTCGGCGGCAAAGGGTTCCCAGCCGCTGGGCGGCTTCCACCCGGCCAGGGCGCGCAGCACCTGGTCTTCGAGCTGGTCCAGCTCGGGGATGGTCTCGGCGCCGATCGCGTCGCCGGCGAAATCCACCACCAGGATCACCGCCAAGCGCCGCCGCAACTGCTGGCTGTGCGGGCCGGCCATAGCCATGGTCTCCCCAGCCCGGAAGCCGAGGGGCACGACAAAGGCCGCGGTTCCACCCTGCGGCAGCGAGCCGGCCTGGATCAGCGCGCTCATCTCGCCGGCCCGACCGATCCGGCCGGCCAGCGCCGGCACCCGCTCGGCCAGGCGCGCGATGACGTGATCGACGAGGGTCACGGCGCACCATCCGCGATGGCGAGCCATTCTTTGACCTGGGCCTCGATCTCGACGCGATCGTCATTGTCGATGCCGAGATAAGGCCGCGCAGGCATCTCGATCTCGTACGCCCCCACCTCATGGTCCGTGGCGAAGTTGGACATCCGCTTCGGCACGAAGCGGTGCGACAGCTCGTCGGCGCGGGCGTCGTAGCGGCGATAGACGGTCTGGGTTCGTGCCTCGCGCTCGATGGTGCCCCCGAGCTGGTGGATGCGGGCATAGGCGACATCGCTGCCCCATTGGACTCCGTGGTCATCCGCGACATGGGTGATGGACTGCACAAGCCGCGCCGATAGCTGCAGGGTCTTGCCGCCTTCGAGCCGGGCGCGGAGGGACTGCGGCCAGGGATTGCCGTCTGGCGCCCGCTCGCGCTCGAACCGCATCTGGGTCGAGACCACCATGGCGGCGCCGATGTTGTCGTACAGGCCGCGGGCGTTGGTCATGCGCTCGACCACTCGGCCCACCGCGGCCCGGACGACGGCATCGTCGACACGGATCGAGACGCCGTCCATCAGACGAAGCCCCGGAGGCTGTCGGGAGTGAAGACGCACGGCGAGCTGGTCGACACGCTTCCCGAGGAGTTGCCGCGTTCCGGCTCGATCCCGTCGAGGTCGAGGCGCTGCCGTCCGGCCGCAATGTCCTGCAGCGTCTTGATGGCATCGCGATAGTCGGCCGTGATCTTCTCGTCCGGCGCCCGGCGATGCAGCTTGTAGATCGCGACCGCCTCGGCCACGTCGACCAGCAGCTTGGGCGCCGAGGCAATCGGCAGCCGGTAGCGCGCGGCCAGGTAGCCGTCGATCGTCGCGTCGGTGTCGAGCAAGGCGCGCTCGACCACCTCGGCATCGACCTGGCCGGTCGCCGGCTGGCCGCGGTCGGTCAACTGCCCCAGCAACTTGGTCCCGTAGCGATCTTCGAGCTGGGCCTGGGTCGCATAGGTCACTTCGCCTTGCCCTTGCGGCTGGCGTTAGGGGACGCCGGGCCGATGCGTTCGCCCAGCAGGGCGGCGTCCTCGTCCGACAGGTCGGGGAGCGGGTCGCCGATCTCGAAGCGCTGGCCGCGATACTTGATCGCGACCAGGGCAACGTGGCGCGTGGGGGTGACCTCGGCCATCAGCTGACCGCGTCCTGGATCAGGTAGCCGGCATATCCGGCGATCACCAACTCGCGGACGCTCTCGCCCGTCCGGACGCGCTCGCCGCCGCGGAGGCCGATGTTGGCATCGGGGCGCGAGCCCGCGACCTTGTCGCCCCACTGCGCCGTGGCCGCGAAGGTCAGGTCCGGGGCACGGAACGAGAAGTTGCGGTTGCGGTAGACGAAGGACGCGTGATTGCCCCAGACCTGCGACAGCGCGGCCGGCTGGCCCTTGCGGGCCGTGTTCAGCCGCGACTGGCCGACGATGATGTCTTCCAGCTCCAGCAGGTCGGCCACCGCCCGGCGCGTGGCCACCGCCTCGTCGCCGGAGTTGGCATTGATCGCCTTTGCGATCTTCGGATGCCGCCGCAGCTTGGACCAGACCTTCTGGCCCAGGATGCCGATGTTCGGCCGCACCAGGCAGGTGTCGAGACCGGTGAGGATGTCATCGACCGGATCGCTCGTCGGATCGTCCCAGCGATCGGCCGCGGTGGCGAGCTGGATCTTGTTGCCGACCGGATAGACGGCCGGGTTGAACAGCAGCCGGGCCGCACGGACCTCGCGCCCGAGGGCGATGTAGTCCGCCAGCCGCTCGGTCGCATGGGTCCGCGGGTCGTAGCCCACGGTGGCGCCGATATCGATGTCCTCCTGGGGAATCGGGTCTTCCAGGCCGTAGTCATCGACCGATCCGTCGCGCTCCTCGGCCCGGAACTCGATCTCGTTGGTGCGGCCGGTGCGGCCGACCTTGGTGTCCGTGGTCGAGAAGGACTCGTCCACCGGATATTCCCACCACTTGAACAGCCGCGACGGCACGGTCGCGCGCGGCAGCACCTGGTCGGCGATGTACGCCTGGTTGCGGTAGCCCACCGCAACCGCAGTGAGCTTCGGATCGATGGGAAACGGCGCCTGGATGGCCATGGGACCTCTCTTGGGGGGTTAGGCGGCGACGCCGCGATCGAGGAGAACGGAGCCGATGTCGCCGAGGACGCCGGTGGCCATCGCCTGGCCGATGACGCGATTGCCGGCGGCGGCGACCACCGCTCGGCCCTGGGCGTCGGCGGTCAGATCGGCGCCGCGCGTCACGGGGCCGCCGTATTCGACCTCGGCCACACCGGTCAGGACGACGTCGCAGGAGATGTCGACGGCGCCGGCGCCGAGCATGTCGACCACGCCGATGGACTTGTCGGCCGGCGCGGTCGCCAGGGCGACGTGATCATCATCGGCGCCGAACTTGACGATGCGGTAGCCGGCGAAGGCCGCCGCGGCGAAGAAGGTCTTGACCAGGCCATGGTTACGCACGGCGGGCCTCCCCGTTGGTGGTGACGTGGTCGACCGCCGCGGCGAAGCTGACGGTGTGGCCCAGCTGCGCCCGCTCGGCTTGGTACTTGGCCGCCCGATCTGCGATCTGCTGGGCGCTCTCCTCGGCTGGCCGGCCGCCAGCTTCGGCGACCTCGCCGAACGCGACGGTGGGCGCCAGGCGGGAGAGGAACCGGCGAAAGTAGCCGGCCGGCGTCTCCTTCTCGTAGCCGGCGGCGAAGGAGACCGTCTCGCTGTCGTCCAGATGCGCCAGGAAGGCGGCGACCTCGGCCTTGTGGCCGGCCGGAACTCGGTTCTGGGCGACCAGGCTATCGATGAAGGCGGTGTCGGCGGCCTGGCGCCGCTCGGTCTCCTGCGCGGCGAAGGCGGCGAGCTGCCGATCCTTTGCCTGGCTCTCCTGGCGCAGCCGTTCCAGCTCCGCCTTGTCCGCATCGGACATCGGGGTCTCCGTGATGGTGGTGGTGTCGGTGGTGGCGGCGGCTGGCGCCGCGTAGGCGACCCGGTTGGCCGCCGGGTCATCGGACTTGGCCGCCTCCTCCGCGAGGAAATCCAAGTCCCAGGTCGGGATCACCTGGTCGGCCGTCTCCAGCCCTTCCCTGCCGATCATCCAATCCCGGATACGGCGGAAGATGCTGGCGACCGTCCGTTCGGCCCAGGCGAACTCGACCGTCTCGGCCTCGTCCTCGGCCGCGAACCGCACCGGCGGCAGCCCTTCGACCGCCGGCGGGTGGGCGCCGAGGAAGCCGACATGCTTGAGGTACCACGTGCCGGGCACCGGGTTGCCCTTCGCCTCGGGGCGATAGAAGCAGGCCGAGACATTCTCGTACCGGCCGTCATTGACGAGCTGGGCGAAGGCGGCCTCGACCCGCTCGGGCACCACCCGCAGGGTGTTGCCGGAGGCTTCGACCTTGCCGACCCAGCCCCAGGCCGGGTCCTCCGTCTTGGGATGGCCAATCACCAATGGCGCCGGCCGGACGGCCGGGTCGTAGGCGGCGGCCGACGCCGCGAGATCCGCTGCCGTGATCGTGACGCGGGCGCCGCTGGCATCCGTGCGGGTGCCGGCGCGGAAGGCGTCGAAGGGATTGAGCGGGGCGTTGGGCACAGGAACCTCGATCGGTGCGGGATCGAGGGCTGTGATAGGATGCGGGGCCAAGCACGAATTGACCCAATGACGTTGGGTCAGGGCCGCCTTTTATGGCGCGGTCAGGCTGACTTCTTGCACCGAACCCGTCCACCCATGCACATCATCGTCGCTAACGGGGGGCTAACGGGGGGTATAGCCGGTCTGACGCCTTGGTGGTGCAGGCATGCCTACAGCCCATCGATCCGCAGGCTGATGCCTTCTACGCTGAACCTAGCAGCAGTAACCGATCGACGTCCTCCGGTTTACGATACTCGGGGTTCCGCAGAAGGATTAGCAGCAACTGCCTGAGCATTTCTGTAGCGGCCACATCCGGCATTTCGCTCGCCATCTCGCCCAGAACGTTGGTGGGCGTCGGTCGCCTCTGCGATAGACCGCCGTGAACGATCTTCGATCTGCGATTGTAAAGTTCCTTCACGGCTCGAAAGACTTCGGCCTTGGTTCGCTTTTCCGAAGAATCTAGGCCAGACAGAGCAGCGATTCTGAGGGCGAGCTTGTGAGCGATTTCCTGACTGTTTTCGGACATCAAAGCCTCTAGTCCAATAGCCGCATCGATAATCGAATCATCTCGATTGTCGCGCAGAAGACTTGTTGAGTATCGTCGAAGAGCTACTTCAAAACGATTGTCATCCAATCGGTTCAGAGTTTCAATCAGGTCTCCGGCTTCCTGAAATGCTTCAGGTAATAGCCCTTCGTGTGAATGCATCCAGCCAAAATTATCATGCTGAGATGGATATCTGCGGATAGAAAAACCGTAACATTCAATCAAATCAGCATCGAAATCGAGGCACCACCCGTGCGGGACGCAGAAAATCTGCGCATAACCAAGCGTCTCTTCGGAGCACATCCGGAGGATCGAGAATATTCGGTCAAATTCAGCTATTGGGTAGCTAAACCTCGTTGCAAGACTTTGCTCAGCGGACAAAATATTCGAATTGCCTGTCCAATGGTAAAATTTTATCACCAGAGCATGTGTGCTGCTCTGCACCACAGACTGATGGGCGCCGGATCCATGATCTACACAACCATATCGTGCTTTTTGCAGATTTCTACTCATCCTGGTAATGAACATTCTTTTATTGATCCTCACTCTCTCGAAGTCAAAACGAGATATGGCAAAAGGAATTATAATGCGAAATAAAAGATCCTTTGATAGAATGCCATTTCCAATCATAGACAAAATCTTCGATAAATCAGAATCATTAATACTGTTGTGCCAGCTTGAAACGTGAAAATAGTGGTCTGCCGTGTTAGCTACGCACTTCAGAAATAGAAATGTTGGATCCTTTTGTGTCGCCGATGGAAATGAGAAATATTCAGCCAGATCCGGAGTGTCTCGGATAAAATGCAAAGCATTCTCGCATTCGGCCAAATTCTCCAACCCGGCGTATGGCGTGAGAAGGCCGGCGCCAGCGATCATGCGGCTATAATCAGGAGGAGAATTTGGCGGATGAATCTCGAAATTTGGGTAGGGATCGTACTTGGTTACATCCGGATAGTAGGATCGCCTCGGAGGCTTTTCTCCTTGATTCAGCCGTTCTATAATTTCTGCCACCACCCTCCGACAAGCTAAACTAAATAGCGTGAAGAAACGTGATGATGTTTGTTCGTCCAAATCCATAATACACCAATCTTGCAATTCACGATTGAGTCAACATTCGGTCTGCGATGATTTTACTTGGAAAACTAAACAATGTTTCAGTCGCCTTCCGATGGTGCCGTGTGAATGCAACGAATGATTGAGGGCGGATGGCCGGTCATCTTCCTTCAACGCCGATACAAGAGAACCCCGTAGCGTGCCTGATCGAAATCCGCAGAGCTGGCGGACGGCGCCAGGCGAGTGACATACCAACCCTTAGATGTCCACTCGAACACTGCCACCCTCCCGCTCCGCTCGTCCATGTCGAATCGCCTAACATAGCGACGCTGCAAGACATAGTGCGGGGGCTGTCCAGACAGAGCCGCGTCGATCCACCCCAGCCAGATCTCATCTGGGTCCTTCAGGGCCGCAACGAGTGCGAGCAGCAAATTCTCCCGACCCTTCTTTGCCACCTTGAAGGTCCCATCGTAGTTGCGGAACAGCTCGTCCGTGATGACCGTTCGGGTGCCGCTGGGATCGCGCCACAGCACGGGTTGCCCAATGTCGCCGCCAAACTCCCGCAAGAAGGCGCGGACATAGTCTTCCTCCGCCAGACCCGCCGGGAGCTTCGACACTGGCGGCAACGGGGTGGAGGGCAGAGGCGGCAGCTGCGGAATTGGTGTCGAGCCGGGCACTGCATCTAGCTGCGAGGGTGGCGCACCTGGCGCCGACGGGTTCGGAGGCGCCGGTGGCGGCAGCGGCTTCCGCAGCTCGGCCGGGGTGACACCCCGCAGCCAGGAGTCGCCGGGGTTGTATCCGAAGCCGGTGTCGATGCCCTTGGGCGTCCAGACCGTCTCGGCGGTGCCGTCCGGTGCGCGAACCTCGCGCGGCTCCATCTCGATTGCGGGCGGTTCGAGCGTGACCTTCAAGCCGAACCGCTTGAGGTCCCGCTCCGACAGGGTCTGGGCATGACACCGGCAATTCCAACCGTTCGGCGGCCAGTGGGTTTTCCACCAGGGATGGTCGATCGGCAGGATGATGTCGTGCCAGGCATAATGCTCCGGCCTGGTGCGCGCATCGTGGACATCGACATAGCGGGCATAGGGCCTGGTCGCCTTCAGCCGCTGGGCCTGCTGCCACCGGCCGGAGCTGTAGGCCATCCGGGTGTTCATCTCGAAGATGAGCCGGCTGCGCCAGTTCCGGCTGCCGTGATAGGCCCAGCCGTGCTGTGCGACGATGCGGTCGAAGTCCGCGCGGAAGGTCTCCAGCCTGCCGCCGGCCGAGATCGCGCGGTCTAGCGCCTGCCGGAAATCCGCCAGCAGCGCATCCGATGTGGCACCGGCAACGGTGAACGCGCGGGTGTGCGCTTGATGCATCAGGTCCGACCAGCTGTTGGTCGGCAGGTTCACCTTGCTGCGGAAATAGTCGATCGCTTCGGTGAAGTGGACCGGCGTCGCCGAGACCGGGACGGCTTCACCGGCCATCGAGCTGGTCGCCCATGCCGGTCAGCGCCGAGAGCGCCAGGCTGTCGCGCAGCAGCTCGGCCAGGCCGTCGATCGGCATGGTCGACTCCATCCGCGCCAGGCGCGCGGCGAACTGGACCGGGGTCTCGCGGAGACGAATGGACTCGTCCAGCTCGGTCTTGATCGCATCGATCATCTGGTCCAGCGCCGGCCCGGCCGCCTCCTCGACCTGATCGACCAGGTGGTCAGCCGGATCGGGGGCCGGATCGCGCTCGGCCGGCGTCGCGAAGGCTGCCGGCTGTGGCGTGCCCCCCGGCGCCGGCAGCGGCTGTGGCTCCGGCCGGCCGACGAAGAACCACCGCCCTCTGGCCTGGTCGATGAACTCGGCCCCCGCGTCCTCGGGCTCATAGCCGGCCCGGCGCATTTTCTCGACATAGTCCACCGCGGCCGATAGTGCGTCGGTCTCGGCCTTGTCGGTTTCCGCATTCTCCTTGCGGTTCTCCGGCCGGGGGCGCCAGACGGTTGGCGGCGCTGCGTCCGGAAAGTTGGCCTCGGCCAGCCAGGTTAGCAGCTGGCCGTTCAGCGTGGCCGACAGCTCGTCGCAATCGCCGTCGCAGAGATCCTCGCGGACCTCGTTGTGGGTCTGGCTGGCGGCCCGGCTGCCGGCCTGGCCGACATTGGTCGAGAGGGTCTCGCCGAGAATGGCCTCCGAGATCTGCTCGTCCAGATAGCGGCAGAAGCCCTCATAGGTGTTGACGCCGGCGCCTTTGGCCGCGTCCAGCAGCTCGACCATGGTCCCCTCGGGGACCGCAATTGCGCCGTCCTGACCCAGGCCGATCAGGGCCTTGAGCAGCTCGCGGGGATCTTCGCCGGGGCCGGCGGTGCCCTTGATGAAGGGCATGCCGAACCGCTCGCAGAACTTCGCCCAGAACTGCAGCGAGTTGCGCTTGAAGAAGATCGGCCAGAACAGCCGGTGCCCGAGACCGAGGCCGTAGGGATCGAAGCTGGTGCCGAACCGGTGCACCAGGAACTTGCGCGGCGGCAGCGCAATCCCGTCGAGCTGGTTTTCCGGGGTTAGAAGCCGCAGCTCCCAATCCCGATTGAACACGAAGCGGCGCGGGTCACGGGCCTTGGCCTCGACCGGCACGGCGAAGCCGTCCCGCATCTCCCAGATCACCTCGGACACCGCGTAGCCCTTCAGCTGGGCGTCCAGCAGGTCGAGGCACAGCTTGTCGAAGGACAAGCCCCATTCGCCGTCCAGGACGCGCTCCGCCAGCTTTGCCGCCTGCTTGTCGGCCCGCCGCGGCCCGCCCGGCGTCACCGACCATTCACGAGCCACCACGGCCCGCTTGCGCTTGTCCAGCACGGCGCCGGCGCGCGGGTCGCGCGCCAGGTCCTCATACAGCTTGAGCCCCTTGCCGACGCTGCGCTGGGCCAGGATGTCATCCTGCGGCCGGAGGGTGTCGCCCCAGCCCAGGAGGGTGATGTCCAGCTTCGCGGTCGCGATCTCGCGGGTGCGGGTGACGGCCGGCGCCGTGGCGGAGGTGTCGGTCATGGCTGCTGGAACCCGTTGTGGATCTGCTCGTAGGGCATCGGCCGCGGGCCGGCGCGCTGGATGCCGGCGGTCATGCGCATGCGCTTGATCGCCAGGACCCAGAGCATTTCGAGACAGTCGGGGCCGTCATCGTGATCGCCCTTGGGGAAGTGCCGCAGCTGGTCGAGCAGCACGGTCTGGGACGGGTGGAAGCGGATCAGGCCGTTGGCGACATGCGGCTGCAGGCTCTCGATCCTGAGGGCTTTGTCCGATTTCGTCATGATCGGCACCGCTGGCACGGGCACACCGCGCTCGGCCGAACGGCGCACCAGCTCGGTGCGGAAGAACTCCTGGAACTGGACGGCCTCGACGCCCCAGACCAGGCACCGGTGCTCGCGCTGCAGGGCGATCACGTCCTCAATGATCTTGTCCGGCAGCCGCCGGGCGATCCGGGCCTCGACCACGTCGAGGATGCCGGTCTCGCGATTGAGGCCGCCGACCAGGAGGGCGGACGGGTCGCGCCCCCGGTTCTGCTTGCCCAGGGACGGGTCGCAAGCCCCGAACATCATCCAGTGGCCGAGGCGGTTCACCCAGAACGTCACCTTGCCGAACAGCGCATCCTCGCTGCTGACCGGGTCGTTCTGATACTCGCAATCGAACGGGCCGACCTTGATCCGGACCCGAATCTTCATCAGCTTGACGAAGGGCTGGACGGTCGGCCACAGCACCTCGGCGCCGGCGTCCATCAGCTCCCGGTTCTCGGCATAGAAGGCGTCCGCCGCCGCCTCGTCCTCGTTGCGGAGGGCTTCCTCCCACCGCTCCCAGAGGTCCATCCGGTCGGGCCAGCGGCCAATCGCGCGGAACACCGTGGCGCGCCACAGCGGGTTCCGCAGCTTGCGGCTCAGCACCGCGTCATAGTGCAGGACGGTGCCGACATAGATGATGTCCATGGAGCCGTCCGGCGGCCCCAGCGGCTCGACCGCCTTGTCGATCCAGGCTTCGAGCTTGTCGCGCTGCTCCGGCGAGCGGACGTTCTCGTCGTTCTCCAGATCGTCCAGCCAGCACAGATCCGGCCGATAGGCGCCGTGGCGCACGCCGCGCAGCCGCTTGCCGCTGCCGTACGCCTGCACCTTGACCTGGTTGCGGGTGACGATGACGCCGACCTGCCACACCCGGCCCTGGCCGACCGCATCGGGGAAGTCCTGCGCCAGGCGCGGATTGACCTCCAGCTCGACCTTGATTCCTTCCAGGATGGCAGCGGCTTGGTCGCTGGCGTCCGACATCACCACCGGGAACCGCTTGTACCCGTAGACGATGCACCAGAGGATGAACATCTGGCCGTGCGTCGTCTTAGCGTTGCCGCGCGGCGCCGCGATGGCCTCGCGGGCGCCCGCCGACTTCCCCGGGGTGTGGATCAGCCCCGGCAGCCGCTCATAGAGCCAGGTGTGGAAGCCGCTGGCGGCGCTGGTGACGTAGTGCGGGAAGTAGGTCGCGCAGAAATAGCCGAAGTCGGTCGCTGCCCGCTTCTTGCGCTCTCGCTGCGCCACCGGGTCCGGGCTGAAGCCCTGGACCTTGTTCTCGATCTCCTGGCGGATCTCGGCCGACAAAGCCGCCATCGCCGCCAGGAAGTCGGCGCTTTTCGCTTGTTTCGAGGCGGGCTTCGCCATGGCCTCACCCGTAGCGCTCGGCCACGTGGCCGGCGAACGGCTCCAGCACCTCGGCCAGGGCCTCTGAGTGCTGGGGGAACTTCTCACGGACGAACACGGCCAGCAGCTGCAGCAGCTCGGTCGCGACGGCATAGCGGCCGAGATCCGGCGCGGCCTTGGCGACGGCCGCCATCGTCTTGTGGAAGGCGTCCGAGAGCCGGCTGATGGCCTCGGCCTTCTCCAGCGGCGCGACGTCGCCGGCGTCCTTCAACTGCTCCATGGTCGCCTGGTGCAGGACCAGGAAGTCGGCCAGCACGATCTGGGCGATCATCCCCGCACCGGAGGTCGACAGGGCGGCGGCGCCGCGCGCCTTGTCCCAATCGTCGCCCATGGCGGCGGCCAGGCTCTTCCACCGCCGAACGGTGGCCACCGCGACATCGTGCTTGGCCGATGCCTGCTCCAGCGACATCCGCTCGTAGATGTAGGAGCCGCGGACAGCCGTCTTGATCTCCTGGGCGTGCGCCATCGTCAGCGCTCCAGGATCGAGCGCGCGGCCAGCGCCCCGGCCCGCAGGGCGGCGCCATAGGACGGCTTGCGCACGCCAGGCACCACCTCCCGGCCGGCGGCGACATCGGCACCGCGGCTGGTCAGCACCAGCATGGTGTCGGTCGCGCTGGCGTCGAGCAGGCCCGCGCCGACCAGGAACGAGACGTCGGCCTCGACCTGGGGCCGGCTGGCGGCCATCGCGAGACTGGCCAGGCGCGAGCAGAGCCAGTCGAGATTGGCGACGGGGGCCACGCCGGGCCAGGCGCGCCGACCCTCGGCCACCTCGGCGCCGCGCTCAGTGACGGCCAGGGTGTCGACGCCGCTCTGGTCTCGGCCGGCGCCGGCCAGGCCGTGATCGGCCAGCCAGGCGCCATGGGCCAGCACCTTGTCGCGCAGGATCGGCGCGCCGGCATCGGCGGTCAGGTCGCGCAGCAGCGAGACGTTCCCGGCGCCCTGCGGCAGCAGCGCCAGCAGCGCGAGAATGAGCAAGCGTTCGCGCTCCTCGGCCGGCAGATCGGCGAGGCAGCGCAGGATGGCGAGGCGGCGATGCTCGGCCAGGCGCACGGCAAGCGGGATCATTTGTCACCTCGACCCAGCAGATGGTTGGTCAGCATCCCGAGTTGGTCCGAGATCGAGCTGAGCGCCCCGGTGTGCCCCTCGGACTTGGCATTCAGCTTCTCGATCGAAGCGTTCTGGACCGCCACGGCGGCCTGCAGCGCCTTCATGTCGTCGCTCGTCGGCATGTGCTTCATCCGCTCCCCGATGAGGACAGTTTCGCGCTCCAGCTGGTCGACACGGTTTGCCAATCCCCCGACATCGGTCTTGAGGGCGAAGCGCTGCGCCAGGACCAGCAGCGCCAGGTTGGCCAGGATCGTCAGAAGCCCGATCACCCACAGCCAGTGATGCCGCACTGCGTCGAAGAAGCCGTCCATCAGCGCCCCCCGCGCTCGATCGAGGATTGGCAAGGGGCGCAGCGGCGCGCCCAGGGTGCGGCCCTGCGGCGTGCGGTCGGAATCGGCTCCCCGCAGCCGTCGCAATCGCGCGGCCCGGTATCCTCGGCTGCCGCCTCGCGCCGGCGGCGGACCCGGTGCGGATCGAGCGCCTCCGATTGGAAGCGCTCGACCAGCTCGGCCGCGCGGTCGATCTCGTCAGCCACGGCACGCCTGCAGCTGGGCGTCGAGGCGCTTGAGATCCTGGTACCAGACGCGGGTGGCGGGCTTGGGCGGCGGCGCCGCGAACTCGTCCGCAACGCCGGCGCCGGCCGGCGGGAACGCCGGGCAGACGCTAGCGCCGCTGCCGCAGCCAGTCGTCAAGCTCGCCATCAGGCACATCAGGGCGGGAAGCGATTTCATTCTGTTTCGCCAGGGTCTCTGCGTCGCTCTGGGCCTTGTCGCGCTCCGCGCGGGCGGCCCCCAGCAGGGTTGCCAGGAAGGCCGGCAGCAGCTCACGTATGAGCGCCGCCAGCCCCTTGAACAGGTCGGTGATCACGCCGCGGCCGGGACGAGGCCGCCGGCCGGGCTCGCGGCCGAGGCGGCTCCCGGCTTCTCGCGGGTCAGTCGGAACAGCCCCTCCAGCAGCAGCCGGACCTCGTCCGGAGACGCCCCGAGCCGCTTGATCGCGCCGCGGGCGTTGGACTGCACATAGGTCAAGGCGCTGGCGATGATCTCGCTCTTCACGTCGACACTGCTGATGTCGTCCTTGATCTGCCCTTCGGCCCACTCGAAACCACGGAGCGCCGTGGCATGGAGGTGGTCGCGGGCCTGCACGGCGAGATCCTCGGCCTTGCTGTTGCCGGCCAGGTGCAGCCAGCGCAGCACCAGGCCGGCGACGCCCGAGATCAGGACATCGATCACCACCATCAGGTACTCGCGCACAAGCGCCGCAGTCGGCGAGAAATCCACCGTGGTGCCGTCGCCGGCGATGGCCGCCGTACCGGAGACGATGAGGGAGACGACGAGCAGCGCCACGAACGCCGCCCAGATGGCCATGGGCCGCAGGGAGATCATTTCTGCTCCTAGAGGGTGGTGGTGTCGGACAGGGCGCCCCCGGCGCGGACATAGACGCCGAGCAACGCCTCGAGCTTGTGTTCGCGCTGGCCGTAGCCGGCGCCGGGGAGGCTGGCCCAGATGTTGCGGCAGCGGTCGATCGCCTCCGCGATCCGCCCGCCTTTGATCACGTCGAGCGCGCGCCGGCCGCGGATCAGCTCCACCGCGGCGAGGTCCTGCGATTCCGGCGTGAAGTCGGGAAGGCGCAGCCGCTTCGCCAGATCATCCCAGGTTCGGGCCAGGAACTGGTATCGGCCGGCGGCGCTCGACTTAATCTGGTACCGGGGAAGCCAGACGAGCTTGCGCGGATGCGCCAGGTAAGATTTCAGCAGCTCGCCGCCGACGATGACGTTGTAGCCGTCATCACTGCCCGCGATCGTGCTGGTGCCCTCCGAATACGCGAGGGTGTCCAAAAACGCGGCGAGGTTCGAAGAGCCAAGGTCGATAGGCGACAGGCGCGGCATGGTCGGGCACAGCTCCGCAGAGGGGGCGGCTCGGCCGCCTGGTGCCCGAAATAAAAGCGCCGCCTCGGGGGCGGCGAATTGACCCAACGGAGTTGGGTCAGGGTGCGTTTGGGGTTCGCGAAGAGCGTACGACGCTTCTTATATAACGCCAATGCCTTCGGGCCGGCGGGCGCTTCCGTCTCAAGCCGGCCAACAGATCGAATCCGCGGGTCGCGTCAAAGGCCCCAACGACGTATCTCAGAGCCTGACCCGAAACTCGGGAAAGGTCG